>NZ_JACSOF010000011.1:0-68284 GCF_014349205.1 Photobacterium sp. BZF1 | reverse complement strand
GGTGAAGGAGGGATTCGAACCCTCGATACGGCTACAAACCGTATACTCCCTTAGCAGGGGAGCGCCTTCAGCCTCTCGGCCACCTCACCACACAAATTAATGGCGCGCTCGGGAGGATTCGAACCTCCGACCGCCTGGTTCGTAGCCAGGTACTCTATCCAGCTGAGCTACGAGCGCACACTTAATTCGGTTTTACTGATACCGCCTTTCGGCCATATCCTTTAAATAATGGCGCGTCCGGGAGGATTCGAACCTCCGACCGCCTGGTTCGTAGCCAGGTACTCTATCCAGCTGAGCTACGGACGCGCAATGCAAGATCATTCATTCATTGAGAAGGAATGGCGGTGAAGGAGGGATTCGAACCCTCGATACGGCTACAAACCGTATACTCCCTTAGCAGGGGAGCGCCTTCAGCCTCTCGGCCACCTCACCGTCTTGCGGGGGCCCATATTACTGCCAGCCAAAAATAAGTCAAACACTTTATTGTGAAAAAACGACATCCACTGCGCGGATGCGCACTTAATAGCCAACACGGCACATTATCGCCCGTAATGGCCCAGTATCTCTTCTAGATTCAAGAGTATGGCGCGGAAGGCAGTAACAAAAAAGGCCAGCATAAAAGCCGACCTTCTTCGAATTAGTAGTTACCAGAACCCTGGGAACCCGTTTCTTTTTCCGCTTGAATGCGCATGTAAATTTCTTCGCGGTGAACAGAAACTTCCTTCGGTGCATTTACACCGATACGAACCTGGTTACCTTTAACGCCAAGAACAGTAACGGTTACTTCATCACCGATCATTAGCGTTTCACCTACGCGACGTGTCAAAATTAGCATTCGTGTGCTCCTTGAGTAATCTCAGTATTATAAGAGTTAACGTTTATTATCCAACAATATTTACATTTTCGTAAATGTTCACTGCTCAAGAAACAGCGAGAAGTGGTCGATTATCCAGACTTTCTGGCTCTACCACAAATTTTTTGTGGATGTGTTCTACGGCTAACTGTAAATCTTGCCCATTGATCAATAGTGAGACACAACGAGCAGTGCTTTTTCGTTGATAGACACCCACCCCTTTTTCAGCCAACGAGGCAGCCACTTCCGTACTGCACCCTACTACCCTTTCCCCAACCAGGGTCAGTGTAGCGACTGAGGACTGAGCCAGTTCTGTTTTTTCTAAGATAACATTCAGTCGAGCCAATTCATCATCGGCCGCAACAATATAGGTTGCTTGCTGACTATCACCATAGCACCAAGCATCAAAGCCCAACAAACCCAGTTGCTGCTCCACTTTCTCAAGTGGTTGCATCACACGGTACAGTGCCTGTTGACCTTTAACTGCCACCCCGGCAGCACCATTTCCTGATACTGTCGAGAAATCAACCAAGGTCCCTTCCCCTTCATCGAACGATGAAAGGACCCTCAATGGAACCTGGTGTTGCTCAGCATATTCAACCGACTGTAATTGTAGCACTTTTGCGCCATGGCGTGCCATTGCAGTCATATCATCGAAGTGAATTGTCGACAAACGCGCAGCTTCACTGACTAAACGGGGATCTGTGGTATAGACCCCGTCGACATCCGTGAAGATCTGACACTCATCGGCAGCCAGTGCGCCTGCAATAGCGACTGCAGTGGTATCAGAACCGCCCCGCCCCAGAGTTGTGATGTTATTTCTGCTATCACGGCCCTGGAAACCGGCGACCACCACAATGTGGTCGCGCTCGAGCAGCTCAGTGACCACCCCAGTTTCTACTTCAGTGATGGTGGCATTATTAAATACAGTATCAGTGCGAATACCTAACTGATCACCAGTCAATGATGTTGCCAAGTAGCCCCGCTTATTCAGGGCCATGGCGAGTAGGGCAATTGTGACCTGCTCACCCGTAGACAACAAGACATCCAGCTCACGCTGGGTGGGGACAGCATCAATTTGTTTCGCCAACCCCAGCAAACGGTTAGTCTCGCCAGCCATCGCCGAGACAACCACCACTACCTGATGACCAAGCTGGCGCGCTTTTATCACGCGCTCAGCCACCGCTTCAATACGTTCGATACTCCCTACCGACGTACCACCGAATTTCTGCACCAATAGTGCCACTGCACCTCTCCAATTATTACAGTTTTTCAACCAACCACGGGGTCACTGACTCCAGTGCCGCAGGCAATGCTGCTGCATCGGTACCACCGGCCTGAGCCATATCTGGACGACCGCCGCCCTTGCCACCAACTTGCTGGGCAACAAGGTTTACAAGCTCACCAGCTTTGACCTTGCTAGTCAGATCTTTTGTCACACCGGCAATCAGGCCAACTTTGTCGCCGCTGACATTACCCAGAACAACAATACCGCTGCCTAGCTGGTTCTTCAGCTCGTCAACCATACCGCGTAGGGCTTTGTTGTCCGCACCTTCAAGCTTGGTCACCAATACCTTAACGCCATTGATTTCCTGTGCCTTGTTGATCAGGCCCGCACTTTCCTGCGCAGCAAGTTTGTCTTTAAGCTGCTGGATTTCTTTCTCTAGCTGCTTGCTGTGAGAAACTAGCGCGCTTACTTTGGTTGCAACTGACGCAGCGTCAGACTTCACTAGGCTTGCAGTTTCTGCCAATAGCGCTTCTTGATCGTGCAGCGCAGAAATAGCAGCTTCACCGGTTACCGCCTCAATACGACGGATACCTGCAGCAATACCACCTTCAGATACAATCTTGAATAGGCCAATATCACCAGTGTTAGATGCATGGATACCACCACACAGCTCAACAGAGAAGTCACCCATGCTCAGGACGCGAACTTCATCATCATATTTCTCGCCAAACAACGCCATAGCGCCTTTTTCTTTGGCAGACTCGATGTCCATTACATCGGTGTTGATCGCATGGTTAATACGGATTTGCTCGTTCACCACACGCTCAATTTCACGCAATTCTTCCGGCTTCACCGCTTCTAGGTGAGAGAAGTCAAAGCGCAGACCTTCAGGCTTAACCAGTGAGCCCTTCTGGGTCACGTGCTCGCCAAGCAGGTTGCGTAGTGCCGCGTGTAGCAGGTGAGTCGCTGAGTGGTTCAGGCTAGTTGCTGCACGACGGGCCGCATCAACAGTCGCAGTTAGCTTGTCGCCCACTTTAAGTGCACCTTCAGCCAACTTACCGGTATGACCGATAGCGTTGCCAAATTTCTGGGTATCAGCAACCACAAACTGAACACCGTCAGCAGTCATTGCACCCGTGTCACCACACTGGCCGCCTGACTCAGCGTAGAACGGTGTGTTGTCCAATACGATCAATGCATCTTCGCCGGCATTGATAGCATCAACGGCTTCACCTTCACGGTAGAGCGCAACCACAGTCGCTTGACCTTCTGTCGCCGCATAACCGCAGAACTCAGTTTCCGCGTCAACTTTGATCGCATCGTTGTAATCAACACCGAACTGGCCTGCATCACGTGCACGCTGGCGTTGAGCTTCCATTGCATCGCTGAAGCCTTCTTCGTCGATAGAGAAGCCACGTTCACGCGCTACGTCGTTAGTCAAATCAGCAGGGAAACCGTAGGTATCGTAAAGTTTGAATACGGTTTCACCGTCAAGCACTTTACCGTCAAGGTTATCCAGCGCTTCGGCCAGGATAGCCATACCGCGGTCAAGTGTGCGACCGAAGTTGTCTTCTTCGATCTTCAGTACTTTCTCGACCATTTCCTGCTGTTTCTTCAGCTCTTCGCCGGCAGTGCCCATGATCTCCGCCAGAGGACCCACCAACTTGTAGAAGAAGGCACCTTTAGCGCCCAACTTGTTACCGTGGCGAACAGCACGACGGATGATACGGCGAAGGACATAGCCACGGCCTTCGTTAGACGGCATCACGCCATCAGCGATCAGGAATGCACAAGAACGGATGTGGTCAGCCACAACACGTAGTGACTGGTTGCCCAGATCGTCATGGCCAATAACAGCGGCAGCTTCTTTGATCAGCGTCTGGAAGATATCGATCTCGTAGTTTGAGTGCACGCCCTGCATGATGGCAGAGATACGCTCGATACCCATACCGGTATCTACCGACGGCTTAGGTAGCGGGTCCATAGTACCGTCAGCCTGACGGTTGAACTGCATAAATACGTTGTTCCAGATCTCGATGAAACGGTCGCCATCTTCTTCAGGCGTACCAGGACGGCCACCCCAGATGTGATCACCGTGATCGTAGAAAATTTCGGTACAAGGACCACAAGGGCCTGTGTCACCCATCTGCCAAAAGTTGTCTGACTCGAACGGCTTGCCACCTTTCTTGTCACCGATGCGCACGATGCGATCAGCAGGTACACCCACTTCTTTGTTCCAGATGTCGAACGCTTCGTCATCGGTCTCGTAAACGGTAACCAGTAGGCGGTCTTCCGGCAGTTTCAGAGTTACTGTCAGGAATTCCCAAGCAAATTTAATCGCGTCTTGCTTGAAGTAATCGCCGAAGCTGAAGTTACCCAGCATTTCGAAGAAAGTGTGGTGACGGGCAGTAAAGCCAACATTTTCCAGGTCGTTGTGCTTACCACCAGCACGAACACAGCGCTGAGCTGTCGTTGCTCGAGTGTAGTTGCGCTTTTCCAGACCTAGGAATGTATCTTTAAACTGGTTCATACCCGCGTTGGTGAACAACAACGTTGGGTCATTGGCAGGCACAAGAGAAGAGCTCTCTACTACCTGGTGGCCTTTACTCTCAAAAAACGCAAGAAACGCACGGCGAATCTCATCAGTGCTCATGTACATTGGCAAATCCTGAATAATGCTTTTATGTAAACTGAATGGTCGAATTTAACTTGTCTTAATCGCCTGCCCTGGGTTCCACCATGCCCTCGGCAGGACAATTCGGGCAGGCAGTGATGGGACTAAAATAAATTCTTTGGCGGTTATTGTAAAACAACGGTAGCCAATACGGGAAATGTTATGTTCAGAAATAAGGCAATTTATCCCCCCACCGAAGGCGTGCGGGGGAAAATTTAGGATAATTGCGGTAGGGTTTGGGTTATTGGCGGCTATATATCGCCTGCTTAGTATTCGTCATCATCGACATCGAGTGCGTATTTAACCTGCTCGAAATCGAACCCCTTGGACTGCATGAATCGCAGCCTTCGGGCTTTTTCCTTATCGGTATCCATCGGGCTGTCACCGTACTTGCGCTGGGCGATCTCGCGAGCATGCTCAAACCAGTCAAATTCATCGTCTTCGAACAAATGGCTGACAACTTCCTCATGGATCCCCTTATGCGCCATTTCCTGGCGGATCCGCAGCAGCCCCCAGCCCTTGGCAATCCCGTTATTAAGCAACCGCTCGGCAAAGCGGGCATCATCGAGCCAGTTGTAGTCTTGGCATAGGGCAACCGCCTCATCGACCTCCTCCTGTTCAAAACCACGGGCCAGCAACTTTTGCTGTAGCTCCTGTTCGGCATGGTCGCGGCGCGACAGGTACCTGACGGCGGCCTGCTTGGCACTCTGGGTGGGTTTCTTGGTTTTCATTGCCTAGTCACTCCAAATAAAAGCGGGCGAGGTACTGCTACCCCGCCCGCTTCTCTAATCTTTCATCTCGCCAGATTAGCAAGGATGATTAGAATGCTTGATCTTCCGCATCCGCATCTTCTGCTTGCGCTTCCGCAGCCGCTTCTTCAAGCGCTGCCGGAGCTAGCAGAAGTTCACGCAGTTTCGCTTCAAGCTCTTCAGCAATATGGCTGTTTTCTTCAATGTACTTACAGGCATTTGCCTTACCCTGGCCGATCTTGTCGCCCTGGTAGCTGTACCAAGCACCGGCTTTCTCAACCAGTTTGTTCTTCACGCCAAGGTCGATAAGCTCGCCGTAGCGGTTGAAGCCTTTACCGTAAAGGATCTGGGTTTCAGCCTGCTTGAACGGTGCTGCAATCTTGTTCTTAACCACCTTGATGCGGGTTTCGTTACCAACAACCTCGTCACCTTCTTTGATGGCACCGGTACGGCGGATATCAAGGCGAACAGATGCGTAGAACTTCAGTGCGTTACCACCGGTAGTGGTTTCTGGGTTACCGAACATCACACCGATCTTCATACGGATCTGGTTGATGAAGATACACATACAGTTAGACTGCTTCAGGTTACCCGTGATTTTACGCATTGCCTGAGACAGCATACGTGCCTGCAGACCCATGTGCGAATCACCCATCTCACCTTCGATTTCAGCCTTAGGCGTCAGGGCTGCAACGGAGTCGACAACAAGGATATCTACCGCGCCAGAGCGTGCTAGGGCATCGGCAATTTCCAGAGCCTGCTCACCGGTGTCCGGCTGGGAAACCAATAGCTGGTCAATATCAACACCCAGTTTACGGGCATAGATTGGGTCAAGCGCATGCTCAGCATCAATGAAAGCACAGGTTTTACCCTGCTTTTGCGCTGCTGCAATCACTTCTAGCGTCAGCGTCGTTTTACCTGAAGATTCAGGACCATAAATTAAGGTGAAACTAGTTATTTCCCTCGGAGGTGGTTCGTTCCGACCAAACCTGAAAACTGTGCTGTAGTGAAGTTAAAATGCATAAGCTAGTCATTTTAGTGAATCTACCGAGTGTGACATCGCGAAGCGATATAAGAGCTGAAATACACCCTTTGGGCATAATGATGTCTATTCAGCTCGAAGCTCCGCGAAGCGGTTACGTCGTTCATGCAGCAGTGATACGCGCATTTGCGCCCACTGCTAAGCCATTCGAATCTTGCAACGTATGCAGAAGCCTTAGACTGTCACCCGATCATTATAAGGTATCCGTCGGCTAGATAGAAATTTGATTAACGTTCTTCAGGTAAAAGAAAGCTGGGTGCTGCAACACCCAGCTTCAGGTTGTAATTGTGTCAGCCACAATTACTAGATGCCAACCGAATCTAAGGCGGTAAACCCAAAGGCAAAGTTCACCGCCAAAGCAATCAACACCTTCTTGCTCTATAGACTTAGTATTTTTCGCACTAACTCATTTGTTACGCCTTCACCGAATTTACTCTCTAAGTATCGTTCAGGGTATTGAGTAAGTAGCTCTTTTGATCCAGTGTCGCCACACACATACCATTCAGCTCCGAGAGCATTCGCATGTGCCAGCATCCTTCTAATAGGATCACTGTCATCCATCCTCACCCTGAAAGCTAGCTTAATGTCAGGTGCTAAGGCGTCTCGATGAAAGACGCGCTCACTGATAAGTTCACGTCGTGTGTACCTAGTTCCAAGTGGGTACAGAAGTAATCCCGCTTTTTGTGCTGCATCACTTATTCTAGAAATACTTTCAGGGTCAGGCGGAACGGAGCTGAGCGGCGTTTTTAATGTTGTAGTACACCACGCTTCAAACGATTCTTTAATTGTCTGGCTACTGTTAATGTAACAGTGTGAATAAAAGAGGCTTCTAGCATCAAAATATAGAATCTTCATTAACTCCCCCTTGTAACTACGGTACTAGAGCTATTGCATGGTCAGTACCTATAAAATCAATTGCGTCTTGAAGCCCTTCACTTTTAAATTGTGCGTGAATCTCGGAACGACCATCAAATGATATTACCCACCACATACCTTTGCTGTTAACTATAAAATTTTCGTCTACAAGGTATCTCATATCCGAGCATTTTATGCACCTCAATTTCCCGTCTGTGTCCTTGTGGGTTTGTCGATGCAGCCTACAGCTATTACAAAAGTCAAATTCAGCATGTATACGAGTAATCATTTAATTTGTTCTAAGTCTTTAAGCGTAATCGAGAGTACAGTTACGATAGGGTCTTCTTCGAAATCACACCCATCTACAATTTTTATAGCTATTGCTTCTCGAAGTAGGTTAACGGAGACCCCAAGTCGCCTAGCTTTCGCTTTTACTATTAGTTCTAATTCATCACTCATAATTCACTCAATCCTTCGTCCAGTTCTTTAAGAGTAGAAAAGCGTTTGAATCGGGTTTTCTTGCGTTTGGTTACCAGTCTTACACCCCGAGCCAATGCCTTATCGTGTGTGACTATTGCCACAACAGGCTTTTCGGTATCAGCTTGTTTTAGTTGATTGAGGGCATCTGTGAGTAGTGATATCAATAAGAAATCAGCTGAATTATGGAAGACAGGAACACGCCATCCCACTCGTACATTATCAACTGTTGGCAACCTTTTAGGGTTGTTGGATACAGCTATTACAGATGTATCTGGCTTTGAGGATAGCCAGTTGATTTCTCCTGTTTGTACACAATCACAATCAAGCAGCACTATCTTTTCCACAGAAAACCCACCTTTCAAAGCACTATATTTATACTGTATATATGTACAGTAATATTTCAAGGTGAAAATTGGCTTTTTGGTAATGAACGCAGATTAAAAGGCTATCAACAGGTCAAAGCGTTTGGTTAATGAGTTGCTACTATGATGACAATTCCAGCCATTTTGGCGCTATAATTGATACCATAGTGACAATTTTTGAGGCGTGTATGTTATCTCTCTATACAGCTTATGATTTGCAGTTGGAGCTTAAAGAGTTCATCAAGTCAGCTAGGAAAAAAGATAAGCTCAGTGTCCAGAGGATGGCTGACCTATCAGGGGTGCCTTATGCAACGATTCGAAAATTTGAGTCGACGGGCAACATCTCATTGCGTCAGTTCCTCATGCTTTATGAGACGGTTGGTGACTTAAGAAAAATAAAAGAACTGATAAAGCCGACTGAGCCTGATTTTAAATCAATAGATGACGTGCTTAATCATCGTCTTTAAACAGGTCTTCAATCTCGTCCCAATCCGGTAACTGATGAGTCTTTGGAACAACTTCAAATTGAAGGCCGACGGCATCCAGAATTCTTTCAAAAATGTCGAATGAGCCAGTGAATCGTCCATTTTCCATTTCTGATATCGTTGTTTTGTTGATCCTTGTCAGCTGAGATACCTGTACCTGCGTCAGTCCTTTATCCTTCCTTGCTTGCTTTATTTGGCGGCCAATCTCGTCTCTAAATGCCATAGCTTTCACCCTCCAGAGTTAGCTATATAGCTAACATCTGTTGCTCATCCTTTGATGTTAGCTCTATGGCTAACTTTGTGCTGGCATAGCGAAGTGATAATGTATTTTACTTCGCTATGCCTTTTGAGTTTATGGTGCTTAAGCCGCTTTAACGTGTTTGATGTAATTTGCCAAGCAGGTAGTCCTCTTCTGGGCTTGGCCTTCTTGTTCGATACACCGTTTAAGATGCTTAGCGTCACCGATGATTTCGATTTGATCTACAGCTCGGGTTAATGCTGTGTATAACCAGACCCTGTCATAGTTGAATCCTTTGCCAACAGGGATTATGACTCGTACGAAGTGCGACCCTTGTGCCTTATGCACTGTCATCGCATGTGCTGGTTCAATCATCGCGGCAATTTCGAAAGTGACTTTTACCTCACCATTGCTTTCTAATTTAATTATGCCGTAATCATCGTCTTTAGGGTTTCTGGCAACACTTTGCATGATGCCAAGAGTCCCGTTTGTAACTGGTATTTGCCAGTCGTTCTTGGTGAAAATAACTGGGTCGCCTTCAAATATCTCCTGATCAGCCCACTTACGGTCTTCGAGGATAACCATTCGTTTATCCTCTGAACTTATAAGACTCTGTACCTTCTCATTGAGCTGCTTAACCCCCCAGTGCTCGTTATCTTTCACTGCACAAATAATTTGCGAGTTATCGATGTCCTGACAATAAAGTTTTGCTGCAACATCAATAATCTCTTCTGGTTTAGCCCTGTGGAAGCGGATGTGATCATTGTTTGCAGATGTAGGCACCAACCCTTCACGCACGCTGGAAGCGAATTTGGGAATGCCTGTATCTTCACCTTGGCGTTGAACCTTGGTTAAGAAGCTATGCTTGAACCGTTTATCCTCAATGAGAGAATGCAATATCAGACCTGCTTCTACAGGCGGTAACTGCCCACCATCTCCCACCATAACCATTTTCACGACTCTAGCTTTGAGGAATATCTTGTGCATTGATGCAATACCTACCATTGAGGCTTCATCAATAATTATGAGAAGTGGCTTCTCTTCTGTCGGTTCGTAGTTCTTGTTGAATGCAGAGATTGTTTGGGACGGGTAGCCTGTTGCTTTGGTGATTTCTTGCGTGGCTTTACCCGCCAGTGCTAGTGCCTGTACGTCATAACCGAGTGCGACATGAGCATCGATAATCAGTTTGATAACGGCTGTTTTACCCGTACCCGCTTTACCACCCAGAGTACTAAACCCGAAATGGTAAGCATCACGTACGGCTTCAATTTGCTCATCTGTTGGCTTAAATGGGAGCTTTTGGGACGCTTTTACAATCTCTTTTTCAACGTCTTTCGTCAGGTTAAATCGGGTATTTGCTAGTCGGGTGATCTCTTTCCCGACTTTGTGTTCAATTATGGAATAGCCGATAGACTGAATATACCCTCTGCCATCAATCACGACCCGCTTTGACTTTACCGCGCAGTCAATAGCATCGTAGATAAAGTCGTCGGAAGCGTTCTGTAGAGAGCCATCTCTCATTAACTTCCTCGCCTCTTTGATCAATTGATTGCTTGTTGCAGCGGTGCATCCTTGGTTCTCTAGGCGACGAAGCAAAGTGTAGATTAGTGCATTTAAACGGCACTCATCACGCTCATGGAACTCAGGATTTCCGTTCTCATCTTTCCTGTTCAGTGCAATTTTATCCACGGTCTTGAACGGCATCCCAAAGTTCAGAAGGATGTAAGGGTTCTTCCTATAAATTTCCCCAGTATCTCCCCCATGGTTTTTAACCATTTTGTTTGCTGCCGAATAAGGTACTCCGTCACTATTGAGTAGATCGACCAAATGTAAGTTCTGATAGGTTTCATAGCCATCAATTAACCTCAAGGCATCCTGCTCTGAAACGTTTTTGACACTAGAGATGGCTTTAACATTCCTATCTTTGATGACTTTTAATATTCCACCTTCTTGCTTCGCAAAAGCGTTCCAGAGTTTAGTTGCTTTTGTTTCTCCGATTCCCGCGAATGTCTTGGTATCTCGACCAATTAGCTTGGAGAAAAGCTCCGGGGAATTGGGGATGAGGCATTTAAGGCGAACTGGAGACATGTGGTATTCCTTGACCGGATGACCATTCTTCGTCTTTTCAATCGCATAGTGGTTCTTACCTGAGATCTTCCACGTCTGACCTTTTTTTGGAAAGACGTGTAGGTTGGCGCGAGTAGCATCCACAACAACATATTTTGATAGCTTATCTTTATCATCCTGAATTAGTTCTGGGTGATGAAGATAATCTTCGTCTTGTACGAATGAGCAGGAGAACACCACGCTGTCGTGATTGGATTCTTCCGCAGTCAGGACATGGCTAACGCGAACCGTATAACGAGATAGAGCCATACATTCTCCTTAAAACAATGTATTCGGGTCGATTTGAATCTGGTCTAGGAAGTCTGTTGAATCATGGTACTGGTCATAAAACGTTTGAAGTTTTGCTTTTTCAGCTCTAAGTTTGACTAGCTCATTCTCAAGTTTCGACACCTTTGAAAGAAGCTCTCTATGGCTCTTAGAGGTGACAAAAGACGCCTGACTATCAGAATCACCTGTTGGGCTCGTTAATATGTCAGATTGCCTTACAACCGCGCTTTCAGCATAGGTGGCGCATCGTTTGTCTAGGTCGTTGATATACTCCAACACTTGAGCGTTACCACGCTTAGTGTCAAAGACATTTTGATCAGCAAGTAAGTCCTTTATTGGTGAACGGTTTACTTTGTTGAACTGGTTTACCACCCCGCTTTTCTTAATAGCCTTGGTTCGGAAAGCCTCCTCCATCTCTTTGGCATTGAAAAAGTTAAAGCCCGTTGAGTCAATGAACTCCTTCACCTTCCTGAGTTGTTCGGTGTTTTTATTGAGTTTGTTTTGCTGTTTCTCAGTAAGTTTCTTTGCCATTAAGATGACCCCCTTTAATCGACCGATGATTCAAGTTCAGCAATTAAAATACGCATGTGTTCTATCTCAGAACGGGTATTTTCCATCGCAGACTCACCTGCTTCTGCAATGGCTTTTGTTATATCGACATAGTGCTTTAACGTTGTGTCTGGCTCGTTATGCCCTGCAAAGTTCCTTAGAGCATTCAAGACCCCGATTTCGTCTACTTCTTTCTTTTGGCCTTGTTCGACTCGCTTCAATTCAACCTGCCACAGGATTGTCGCGTACTGCTTCAATGCGTAACGTCTCAAGGCATGTGGTATAACGTCATTTTTCTCAGCTGATACCTCTTCACCATCGAGTTTCGCTTTCACTTTGAGCATGTTGTTGATGTATGGCTTGGACACCGCACAGGAAGAGCCTTCAGGTTTCGTATGGACGGTCACAATAAGTTCCCCAGTGTCCTTACACTTACCTGTTTCGAGAATATCTTCGCGTTCGAATTCAATGTAATCTAGCGTACGTTCCAACAACTCCGGGGTGATATGTACTATCCGCTCTTTGTTCTTTTTGAGACCTGTCTTTATCTCGACTTTTATCAGTTTGCGGATTTTACTACGCTCGTATTCTTTCCCTTGGTGCTTGGCAAGTTCGCTCTTGATCCCGTCTTCTTCATTCTGGGCACGTTTAACTGCTTGGTGAATGGCTTCGCATTTCAGCAGTCGCATCTCATTACGCCGAAGTCCGGCTTGTGACACCCAATCAAATACCAGTAAGTTCCTTACTTTGTATTCTTCTGAAAGGTCGATACCTTCGCGTTTGGGTGCAGTTTCCATGGCCTTCAGAGCCACGAGTTTAGCTAATGCCGTCATCTCGCTTCGAGAAGGTACGTAACCGATATTTTTCTGGGCAGCACCTTTAATCAATAGCGGGTTGGAATACTCGGCACCCTGAGACTTCGGTGCTTTCACTTGGATTCTGTGCTTTGGAATACCTTTCTCGTTATCCGCCCAGCCACACAAGTAAGGTTCATTTGTTTTTTTGTTCTTTTGTAGCCACCAATAATATTCAATAACAACCGACAGGTTCTGATTTACAGAGCTTGCCTTGATAGTCTTTAGCAGGTGGCTTTTATAGCTTTTGATCTTGTCTTGATCCGCGCCATTAATAGCATTTGTGTAAAATGAACTTTGGTTGTTGCTAGTGAATCCCTTCGTCAGCCAATTAAAAAATTTGGTCAGGTACAGGGCATGGTTATATACCGTGTCTTGGTGACTAAACCCCGCACGTTCAGTTAGGTAATCAGTGGCATCCCAGTAAATACGATTATTAGGGAAAGAGATTAGAAAACCTTTGTCCCCAGTGTCGTAGAAACCATCCCTCGTCTGACGGAGCTTAAAAGTCATTCATCACCCTCATCTTTTATTACTCTTAAGTTGATGCGTGAACCTCTTAATCTATTCACCTGTTCGGAGAGGGCGTTTCGTTCATCCATAAGCTCGGCTTTCTCCTCTTCGAGGATTCTAATCTGAGCTTTTAATCGTTCGACTTGATCACGCAGTTGTTGTGAGCACTCCCTCTCGATTAACAAATCTTCATTTTGAATTTTGTTAGCAAGAGATTCCTCCTTGTATAGCGCTTCCCAATCGGACTTCGAAGCCGATGTTGTAGGACTCTTTAGGGCTTCTTTTAGAGTGTCTACCTCTTTGATGATTCTGTCTTTGTTCTCTCTGTATGTGTCTGTATTTTTGCCTGTTTTATCAAACTCACCATTAAAGCCTAACCACTCAGAGAACCAATTAATCCCAATTTTTTTCCTATTCTCGGATTTCAATTGCTCACGTAGTTTCTCTAGCAAGGCTCCATCAACCGCAATCTCTTGAACGGCTTTGAGCTTGGCCTTCAATCGTTCTTCAGCATATTTCTTGTTCGCCGCTGAACCTTGCTGGGCAGCACTTCCTTCCAACTTACTCATCAGACATTCTCCAGTACAGCGCTCAAAATATTGGACTCTTCAGGGTTCATAAGGCATTGCTCACCAATATTTTTGTACTCCCAGTTATCTAGGAGGATCTTATTGGGGCAGCCTTTGCAAAACTCACAGTTAGCTTTGATTGTTTGAGCAAGGCCATCACCTGTGATGCATTTCGAACGCTCTCGGTATGATGGCGTATTGCCCACGCAAAGCCCTTCTTCAATCATTTCGAAGACGATGTCATCCTGCTTGACCAGTTTGTTGAACCGTTTGAGGTTTTGCGCACGCTTCTCAGATATGCCCACAGCCTGAGAGACACACTCATTAAACTTCCTCCCAACCTCAGTATCTTCACTGAATCCACCACTGGTTTGAGCTTGTTGGTCTAAGACTTCCATCATTGCCTCTGACTGAAGGGTGTCTAGATTGTCACCATCTGTCAGCTTGTTTAGGTATTCAAAGGTCATGGCAATATCTGTGTGTCTCAAGTGATACTTCAGAGCATCTACACTTCCGCCGTAGTGGTTGACGAATGTGCCTGCAAAGAAACGCCTGAACTGGTGTTCACTCCAATCCCAGCTATGGTCTCCCTGAATACCGACAAATTCTAAGAACCCAGCACGACATTCTTTGAAGAGGTACTTACTGGATTTCTTGTCCCCCGAGAAACTTGGGTACTGAAACAACAGGTTATTTCCGGTCTCTTTCCTAGCTGGCAAGCTAATACTTTCAAGCAGTTCAATACAGATTTTCACAAGGTTTGTTGCGGGAAAATGATCGTGGACTTGGTATGTCTTCGCCACATACATCTCAATCCAGTGACCTGACTCTGTGGTGCTAATGCACCCAGCTTCAAGTTTATTAACCTCGATGCTTCTTCTTGCCGTCAGGAAACAGATCACCATCTCAATTGCTACAAGCATATGATTGTGAAGCAAGGTGGACAGCCCATAGTTAAACTCCTCATCTCGATAAGGGTCGTGGTGCTGTGCTATCCATTTGCTAATGGTTCCTTTCGCAACACCTTCTTTTTTAGCTATGGCGGCCATGGATTCACCATTGGCATTTAACTCAGCCACTCTCGCCCACTTGGCTTTATCTTCATCAGTGGCCTTGTTTTTTGCAGTTCTGTCAAAGTTGGTGATTTTGATATCAGGGAAGCCTAGCTCTTCATCTCCCTTTAAGAAGATTGGGTTCTTCCGAAAATGCTCTTTAGCAAGTTCAGATCTCTTTCGGTTTGGCTTCGCTTCAACCAACTCTTCAAACTCTTTGAGCGATTTGTCCCTAAGAGCCGTTAACTGGCTGAAATGAATGATGTACTTGATAGAGCGCTCAAGTGTTTCCTTCATTACGATGAAAGGTACGTCTTTTGTTTTGCCGTCCTTTCTGGCTTTGTTCTGCGTGGTCTTCCTTACCTTCTTCGGTGAAGGCAATAAGTCAGACGGGAACATAGGAACCAGTTCAGGGAAGTATTTTGCGGTCTTCAACATTCGATTAAGGAATGAAATCGATTTTTGTGTTGAACCCACTGTTGAAACTTTATGTATCGACTTCTTCTTGCCCGAATGTTCGGTGGTCTTAGAGTTGTTGTCCTCGTATTGCTTACGTAACGAGTCAGAGATATCAGCCAGTTCGTAAAAACTTGACCAACTTGATGTGGCGATGCCGATATCGAGTAACATTTTGCTGATGTCGAAAAAACGGCCAACATTATTTGCCATCTCTTTATCGCAATACTCTGACAAGTCATGACCTTTGTCATGAGAGAAGTCATTGAATCTCTTTATGTAGTTAAGATTCGCACCAATAGAATACACAAGGTTCTCAGCAAACTCCTGCACCATAGTTAAAGGGGCATAGCTAGGTTTACGAATCCCTTTGACCCTCATGTAGCGAACAAAATACAGGATCAAATCTAGGTATTTTCTAATAGAGGTCTCATTGCCAAGAGGAGATTTTGCCGCGTCTGTATCGACAATTGAAAGTAAGACAAGCCACTTAACAGATTTAAGAAGCTCTTTCTCGTCGGTTAAAGAAAGACCTGCATCAATTACTTGGTCGAAGGAAAACTCATATTCATAGCTTGCCTCTCCGTCACCCAGCAGCAGCTTCCATTCATTGTCATTAAAATCGGAAAGAAGCCTGCTGTGCTTCGGGCTGTATTCGTCCAAGAGAACAAATTGTCTCTCTACTTTGGCTAACGCCTTAGATCTAGCTAATGCAGCACTCATGATTTAAAAAACACCTTCAAATATGGGTTCTCGCGGGTCTCGGCCATTTCCTTAGCGGCCTCGTATTCTGTTATGTAGGAGGCTTGTTCAAATACACTCAACGCATACTTGTTGAATGCCATCCAAAGCTGCCATTTTCTCATCTTTTCTTTATCTAGAATTTCTTTAAAGGCACGCTCTAGCGCCTCATTCCATAACAAGGTGTTTAAGATGGAGTGGACGCTTGCCAGAAGTACAGGTCTGCGTTTAGGGCAAGTCGGGCACAGGTGAACCTGATCGCAGACTTTGCCTTTATCTGTGTGCTCACCTCCAGTCGGGTCACTACAGTAAGCCCCACCAAAATGGCTCTGCAAAATGCGCTTAGCGTTCTCCAGACTTATCAGGTATTCATCTTGATCTATACCTGCAAACTCAATGAACTTTGCGATATCTACCGTTACCATCGCCTCCAGTGCGGATTGAAACTCTCGGATATCAAGTTCGTTACTAAAAGTGATTGCTAGGTGTTTTAGATAAGCTGTAGCCGAGCTGATCTTGTCATGGCGACCTTGAGCTTTGACCTTGAGTGGGTCTTTCGTCAGCAGTCCTGTTAACTGCATTGTGCTCTGCCGGATTAGGTTTGGCGGAATCTTGATTGCACCATACGTCAACTCAGCTACAACTTCACCAAAGAGGGTTGTTGAGCGTCCGCCGCTTAGCGGTGCCGGGTAGTAACCGTCATGACCACTGTTATTGTTCTTGTACAAGGTAAGGAACAGTCGGTTCTTGTTGGTGCCAACAGCGTACTTCCTGTAATTCCTTGTTGATGATTGAAGGAATTGAATTACATCGGGAACGCTTGTTTTTATCTTATCTTCACCTGTAAACACCAGCATATCCTTACGGTTCTCGTTAGGATTGCTAGTGAAAATTAAAGGTGAGTAAGCGCTCTGATTCGCACGGTTTTTTACATCTGCGTAGGTGTAAATAGTCTTATCTATGGTCTCTTTACCTGAGCCACTTTTCTTGACTTTAATCACCTCAGAAGTCAGGCATTCACTATCAAGAAAGCGAACACTGGTTTCATTTCCTGATGTATCAATATACAAAATACACTGCGCGAGAATTTGTGCCCTAGACGTTAAGTTGAACAGGTTGTTTATACCCATCAGGGTAGTGCCCATGTCTTTACTCAACCTACCAAGGTAAGCCGCCAAGTTTTTGTTGTGGTATCCATGGATGCCATCTTCGATTTTGACATCTCTAGGGGTAATACCATCATGGTAATGGTAAATGTATGCAGCAAGCCCCTTTTGACCGTAGAAGAGAATCTCTTTTCGAATTCGTTTTAACTCTTCGGTTGTTTCGCGTGTTCTGCCACCATTTGGAGTTAGATTTGACTCACACAACAATCCATCCCTTCTAATCATAAGGGCATGTATTGCGTCGGCTTGGTCTACATTTCGTTGTGCGTTACGGATAGCTCGATAATGCCGAGCCATTATTACGCGAAGCTCAACTTCAGCATTAAGTCGTATGTCTTTTAGCGTATCAGACAGGTATTCGCATGTAACCTGTATCAATTGATCCTTACTCTTGATCTCTTGATTTGTAGCCCTGATTACGCTCGAAACAAATGACTTGATTTGATCATTCTCACCGTCCAAATCCATATTATCGATAGACTTGTTTATCGAAACTTCCATTTCTGAAAGAGGGACTGCTCTGTTGTTGGTGAGAATTGATTTAGCCAAGGTAGGAGCTAGTTTAAAACTCCTGATCTTGAGTTTGTGAGGCCAAAGGCCATCTGAGGCAGCATATTTTAAAAAGGACGATAAACCACTGATGTAGTTGTGGCTATTTTTCCCTTTACCTTTACTTTCGATTACATAGTCACGGTAACCATCAATGGCGAATTGCCAAGTAAGATATTCAACCTTCTCGTATCCCAGATTTTGGATATCATCAATAAGGCTAATCGCTGACTTAGATGTAGAGTTCACTAAATATGTGAAGAAGTAATTTAATCTCGAATATAGGCGAGATTCTCCAGTACGCTCGGTATTCTGGTCGTCTGTTACATATTCTCTATAACTGCTATCTAAGCAATTTAAAAAGCTCTTAGTTAAAGGGGCAAATACTCCCTTATCTGAGAACTTTCTAGTTTTGATATTATCTTCAACAGATGAAGATTTAATTAGAACAAGTTGAGGTCGAGACACTAACGACATCCTTGAATATTGTAGAGGTATGAAAGAAGGGGGCAGGATGCCCCCTAGGGAAGTTATTTATGATGCTTTAGAAAGCCTCATCTTCTTCTTGTGGCTCTTCGTCTTCGGCATCTAGGGTAGCCGGAGTTAGAAGAAGCTCACGCAGTTTCTTGTCAAGCTCATCTGCGATATGGGAGTTTTCTTCAATGTACTTACAGGCATTCGCCTTACCCTGACCGATTTTATCGCCCTGATAGCTGTACCAAGCACCTGCTTTTTCAACCAGCTTGTTCTTAACACCTAGGTCAATTAATTCACCATAGCGGTTGAAGCCTTTTCCATAAAGAATCTGGGTTTCAGCCTGTTTAAATGGGGCCGCAATCTTATTCTTAACAATCTTCATCCGTGTCTCGTTCCCGATTATCTCGTCTTGCTCTTTAACTGCGCCTGTGCGTCGGATGTCAATTCGGACTGAAGCGTAAAACTTTAGCGCGTTACCACCAGTAGTGGTTTCTGGGTTACCGAACATCACACCGATTTTCATACGAATCTGGTTGATGAAAATACACATACAGTTGGACTGCTTCAGGTTACCCGTGATCTTACGCATCGCCTGACTCAACATACGAGCTTGCAGACCCATGTGCGAGTCACCCATTTCACCTTCGATCTCAGCCTTAGGCGTAAGGGCAGCTACTGAGTCAATAACCAATACATCAACTGCTCCAGAACGAGCTAGGGCATCAGCAATTTCCAAAGCCTGCTCACCTGTATCAGGCTGCGATACAAGTAGGTTGTCGATATCGACACCTAGCTTTCTTGCGTAGATTGGATCAAGCGCATGTTCAGCATCAATGAACGCACATGTCTTACCCTGACGCTGTGCAGCAGCGATAACTTCTAAGGTAAGAGTTGTTTTTCCGCTCGATTCCGGGCCATAAATTTCAGTGATCCTTCCCATAGGAAGACCGCCTGCGCCCAAGGCAATATCAAGGGCTAGAGAGCCAGTGGAGATGGTTTCCACATCCATTGTGCGGTTCTCACCCAGCTTCATGATAGAGCCTTTACCGAACTGTTTCTCAATTTGACCTAGCGCTGCGGCTAGAGCCTTTTGCTTATTTTCATCTGTAGACATTTCTGAATTCCTTCAATTTCTTTATTCATTTTTGTGAATGCATATTCACAAGAAACGTTAGTAATTTTTCCAGTTCGGTTCAAGTCATACAGATGAGTATGGTATGAACCAGTTCGTTCTTAGCTGACTGTTACAACCCTAGCATTTTGAGTGAGTATGTCAACATGAACCATTTTTAGATTTACTTTAATAAATTTCAACAATACGGCCCATTGGCAAACCACCAGCACCCAAGGCGATATCGAGGGACAGAGAACCGGTAGACACGGTTTCGACATCCATAGTGCGGTTGTCGCCCAACTTCATGATCGAGCCTTTACCGAATTGCTTTTCAATTTGACCTAACGCGGCGGCGAGTGCCTTCTGCTTGTTGTCGTCCATTCGACTCTCCAAGGGATGCTTAATTAATGCTTAAACTAAGTACTGATAATGATGATTAGTATACTGTCTATTCATACAGTGTCTAGCACTGTATGAAAATTTTTTCGCCAAATTGATGCTCGTCCAACTTTGGCTCAAGATTGTGCCATCAAGGCAATCAATCCAGATAATGCTTTATCAACAGCTTGCTGGCGCACCTCTTGGCGATCGCCGGCAAATAAACAGGTTTCTACTTTGAGCTTGCCCGTGTGATCGGCCCAACCGAAACAGACGGTACCGACAGGTTTTTCTTCGCTCCCGCCTCCGGGGCCGGCAATACCACTAATAGCTACAGAGATATGTCCACGCGAATGTACCAAAGCGCCCGCAGCCATTTCCGCCACCACCGCTTCGCTTACCGCACCATACTCAGCCAAGGTTTCCCCGCTAACACCTAGCATTTCCTGCTTGGCTTCGTTGCTATATGTCACAAATGCGCGGTCAAACCATGCAGAGCTACCTGCGATGTCTGTGATTGCCGCTGAAACCCCACCGCCGGTACAGGACTCTGCCGTAACGGCTACCCAATTGCGCAAGGCCAGAGCTTGGCCAACCTGTTGTGCTAGCACCTTGTTATCTCCATGTATTTCGGGCAACCCCGCGTCGATACAGCTTACCCCTAGCCATCATGACTCGACAACCCAATTCACATCATATAATTCCGGCCAGAATATAGCGGCCTGTTGCTTACAAAGGAATCGTCCTTCCCCACGTTCAACCCAAGGGATATGTGTTACTAAAAACCAGCACACAGTGAATTAAACCAATCAATAGCAAACCGAGCAGCCGGATAAACCAAAACGCTATTAAGATGTAGCAAAAAAACGCAACAAGCACAAAAAAGCAGGGCTTCAACTACAGAATTAAAAAAAGCTTCATGTAATCTATTACAGCCAGAAGAGTAAAGCGCTGGCAAATAACCACAAAGCAAGCAAGGGCTTTTGCCGCCATTGAACCGTAACCAAACTGTCATTTCCTGCTCCTAAATTGCAGCTAAATTCTAGCGGATATGTTTGGATACAATAATGAAATCAACAACACTGAGCAGGGCCTTGCTGGCCTCATCAATCGCATTGGCACTTGCCGGATGTAACAGTAGCAACAGCAATGATGGCGGTGGCCACACATTACCTTTGGAGGAATGTAAAACCTACCAAAGTGCCCCTGAGGTAATCGTCCTCAGTGACAACGAAAACATAGAAAGGCAAACCATTACCATCGGTGCAACCGGTGATATGCATGGCCGTATCTTTGCCTATGATTATGCACTAGATAGTGTCGATGTGAATGCCGGCTTTACTAAAATTTCAACCCTGCTAAGTGAAGAACGAGCCCAGAACCCAAATATGATCATGATCGATCTGGGCGATACCCTTCAGGGTAACTCGGCAGAACTTTTCAACGATCTGCCAGTCCACCCTGTGGTAGACACCATGAATTTCATGGATTACGACCTATGGGTTCCGGGCAACCATGAGTTTGATTTCGAGCGCTCATTCCTAGACAAGAATATCCAAGCCTTCGAGCAGGCGGTCATCTCTTCCAATATCGTCTGGGATAAAAACTCAGATGCCTGTGCAACCAATGGTGAGGAAGTGCCGTTCCTACCTAGCTACCAAATTTTTGAAATTGACGGGGCAAAAGTGGCTGTGGTTGGCCTAACACCATCTTGGGTAACCAACTGGCAGGCTAGTTCTCCGCAAAACTTCCGTAACCTCGATTTTAAAAACGAACTAGAGTCAGTTCGAAAAGCTGTCGAGGATGCCACGGCTAAGCATCAACCCGACGTTGTGATCGGTGCCCTACACTGGGGCCGTAAGGACGGGGGAACCGGGGTTCACAAAATCGCAACTGAACTTGCTGACTACTTTGATGTGCTCTTCATGGGTCATGAACATGCCCAGTTCATCGAGCGAGTGGAAAAAGACGGCGACTATACTGCTGACCAGCTAAATATTTCTGTACGTGACGCAGACGGCCGCCCTCAAAACCAGGTTGAGGATAAAAATATTTCCGAGCGTTACCACAGCGCCAACCGCCACGAAAGCGTCAAGGTCATTGAGCCTGGCAGCTGGGGGTGGGCGTTGGCCAAGGCAGAGATCGAGCTATATAAAGATGCTGATGGTAAGTGGCAGATCTTTGATACCACCCTTGCCAACCGCACTGTTGCCGACATTGAAGAAGACGCAGCGTTGCAACAAGAAATGCAGGAAATCCACGATGCCTCAGTCATTGATGCCAATACCCAGATCGGTACCGTTGATGGCAACTTCACCTTTACTGGCCACGTTAGCAAATTTGGTGGTGATGAAGCAGTCCACGAAGACCCACAATTCGATGGTGCTACTAACCGTTTGTACACCACCATCCACCACGCCAAAGTAGCAGATATGCCACTGGTTGACTTCATCAACCAGACCCAGATCCGGGTCATCGAAGAGAAGGCAACCGACCACAATGGTAACCCTGTAAAGGTGGATGTTTCTGCGGCTGCCCTTTTTGGAGATAGCTCCAACCTGACTGACGGCCAAGTTTACCTCAAAAAAGACAGTGCCAACCTGTATATGTACGACAACATGCTGGTTGCTACCGAGATCTCAGGTGAGCAACTGCAGAACTTTATGGAATGGTCATACAGTTACTTCAACACCTACCAGGAAGGTGATATCACAGTATCGTTCAACAAGGACATCCGCGCCTATAACTACGACCTGTTCGATGGCCAGGGCTTTACCTACGAAGTCGACATCGCGCAGGAGCCAGGTAACCGTGTCACTATTACCAGCATCCGAGGTACCGAATTCGACAAGGATGCCACATACGTGATCGCCGTTAACGACTACCGCTTCTCGTCGACCATGGTACCTAATGGCTGGGTAAGTGAAGAAGATGAACTGTGGAACTCCGCAGATGAAACCGTCTATGCCATCCGAGACATGCTGACCGAATACGTAGCGGAAACCGGCACCCTCTCTGCCGGTGAGTTTACCAACCAGAACTGGCACATTGTCCAGTATGGCCAAACTGATGCCGAAGGCAATTTGGTTGGTGACAAAGGAGCCCTGCTCAAAGCACGGGAAACAGAGGAAGGCAGCAAGCTCTGGCAGCAATTACAAAACAAAGAAATATGTGTTGTTCGCGAAGAAAGCCGTGACAGCGACATTACAATTGCAGTCAATTATAAAGATGGTTCAACCTGGTACGAGAACCCGCAACCTGGAACCTACCAAGGCTGCGTCCACTAACTGGTAACCCCAAACAAGGCGGGTATCGCCCCGCCTTTTCTTCTGGTTTGCGCTATGAAACGTATTTATTTTCCTTTTTTTATTTTTTGTCTCGCCACTGCATTATTCTTGTTTTCGCCCGAATGGAGCTCACAATTCCGTCCAGCAAACTCCCTTTCTCAGCAGTTTGTTACAGCAACTGTCGAGAGCATCGAAGTGGATGAGACCCACCCCGATCCAATGGTACCGTCTATACGAACAGGGCGTCAGCGTCTCACAGCCACAATCAACAGTGGAGAATTTGCTGGGCAGCAAAAGCAGATAGAGAACAATATCAGTCGTCTACACAATGTAGCAGTAGCGCCTAGTGATAGCTTTATTGTAATGATCCGCGAACAGGCCAATGGCACACTGTTTTGGCCCTTTAATCATAATCGCCTACCAGCCATCGTAACTATGCTTGGTTTTCTCATCTCCCTCGTCGTCGCTTTTGGGGGCTGGCAGGGTGTTAATTCCATGGTTTCACTCTACTTTACCGCCTCACTGATCATTGGGGTTTTGATCCCGGGCATTTTCGCGGGCTGGCACCCGGTCCCGTTGACCATAGGCTTAGTCGGGTTAAAAATCGCCGTAAGTTTTCTACTTATCGCAGGCTGGAGTCGTAAGTCATTGATTGCTATGTTAGGCACAATTAGCGGAGTTATCGCTGCCGGTTTATGTGCCCAATTGTTTGGTGAAATGGCCCACCTCAACGGTTTGTACCTAGATAAGGGGGAAGATCTGCTCTATCTCGGTGGCCAGTACCAGGTCAATGTTCGCTGGCTATTATTTGTTGCCATCGTCATATCTGCACTTGGCGCCGTGATGGACGTGGCAATTTCAATGGTTTCTTCCTACCAAGAGTTGCTCGAAGCCAACCCCCACCTCTCAGCCAAGCAATACTCGATCGCGACCATGCGGATCGGTCGTGATATTTTAGGCACGATGACCAACACATTGATCCTGGCTTTTGTCGGCAGCTCCCTCACCACCATGATGATGATTTGGGGCTTCCAGATGCCATTCCTGCAATTTATCAATATTCCAGCTATCTCGTTATCCATCATTCATGGCCTGGCTGGTAGCATCGGGTTGACCTTAACTATTCCAGCTACAGTAGCTTGCTGTAACTTGTTGTTGCAACCTCATACCACCACTATCAAAGCCTCCCGAAGGAATGAAGACTCTCCGCCACCGGTCACATCAGGACATTCCGGAGCATAACAGGAGTGTTAGCCGAGTATGTGAAAGTGAAAAGCTGCAGTTGGGCAGTATTATCTCTGCCCAACAAGCCGAGCTTGGCTAAATCAGTACTTCCAGCTTATCCGCTGTTTCTCTAAAGCTTGTCGATTTGGTATCCTTCGTCGTTATCGCAATCCGCGCCTCCATCCCATTTCTATTCGTCGGTGCCGTTACCCATGAAAAACAAAGACAAAGAACAGAAACATACTCCAATGATGCAACAATTCTTACGGATCAAGGCAGAGAATCCGGAAGTCTTGCTGTTCTATCGGATGGGGGATTTCTACGAACTGTTTTTTGATGACGCCAAACAAGCTTCACAGCTGCTGGATATATCGCTGACCAAGCGCGGCTCATCCAATGGCCAGCCGATCCCGATGGCAGGGGTGCCATACCATGCAGTTGAAGGCTATCTTGCCCGCCTTGTCCAACAAGGGGTGTCAGTTGCCATCTGTGAACAAATTGGTGACCCAGCAACCAGTAAAGGACCGGTCGAGCGCAAGGTTGTGCGGATCATTACACCAGGTACCGTCAGCGACGAGGCGCTACTTAGCGAACGTCAAGACAACCTGATTGCTGCCATTTTTCATGAAGGCAATAAGTTCGGTTACGCCACATTGGATATCACTTCGGGCCGCTTCATGCTGACCGAGCCCGAAACCGAAGAAGCGATGCAGGCTGAACTACAACGCACCAGCCCAGCGGAACTACTCTATCCGGAAGATTTCGACCTGCCTGGCTTATTCCACGGTATGAAAGGTGCCCGCCGCCGCCCGGTGTGGGAATTCGATCTCGATACCGCGCGCCAGCAGCTAACCATGCAGTTCGGTACCCGCGACTTAGTGGGCTTTGGTGTCGAGCAAGCCGAGCATGGCCTGTGTGCTGCCGGTTGCCTGATGCAATATGTCAAAGACACCCAGCGTACCGCCCTGCCGCATATCCGTGCCATTACCCTGGATACCAAAGATCACTCAGTGATCCTAGACGCGGCGACCCGCCGTAACCTTGAGTTGACCCAGAACCTAGCCGGTGGCTTTGACAACACCCTCGCCTCGGTACTGGATCAGACCGCAACGCCGATGGGCAGCCGCTTGCTCAAGCGCTGGCTGCACCAGCCAATCCGTGACCGCCAACAGCTAAATGGTCGTCTTGATGCCATTACCAGCTTCAAAGACACCGGCTTGTTTTTAGATATCGCCGGGGTATTGCGCCACATGGGCGATCTGGAACGTATCCTTGCCCGCCTAGCACTGCGCTCTGCCCGACCGCGCGATCTTGCCCGTATGCGAACCGCATTGCAGCACCTACCAGAGCTGGCTGAAATGCTTGGCGAAACCGACCAACACCGCATCAGCGAGCTAGCTGGCCTAGCCGCACCGATGGACGAGCTGTGTGAACTGCTCGAGCGGGCAATTATCGAGAACCCGCCCGTGGTGATCCGTGACGGTGGCGTACTGGCGCCGGGCTACAACGCAGAGCTGGACGAGTGGCGCGATTTGGCCGACGGTGCCACCAAATTCCTTGAAGAGCTGGAAGCCAACGAGCGCGAGCGCCATGACATCGACAGCCTGAAAGTCGGTTTCAATAATGTCCACGGTTTTTACATCCAAGTCAGCCGCGGCCAGAGCCACTTGGTGCCAAGCCACTATGTGCGCCGCCAGACGCTGAAGAATGCCGAGCGCTACATTATCCCCGAGCTCAAAGAGCACGAGGACAAGGTCCTCAACTCCAAATCAAAAGCCTTGGCACTAGAGAAAAAGCTATGGGAAGAGCTGTTTGATCTGCTGTTACCACACCTAGAGCAGCTACAAAATGCCGCAGCCGCTATCTCAGAGCTCGACGTGCTTGCCAACTTGGCCGAGCGTGCCGATACCCTGAACTACTGCCGTCCGGAGTTGACGGAAACAACCGGTATTGAAATCACCGCAGGCCGCCACCCGGTGGTCGAGCAGGTATTGAGCGAACCGTTTATCGCTAACCCAATCTCGCTCCACCATGATCGCCGGATGTTGATCATTACCGGCCCGAATATGGGCGGTAAGTCGACCTACATGCGCCAAACAGCATTAATCGCCTTATTGGCCCATGTCGGTTCTTTTGTCCCGGCCGAAGCCGTTAAGATCGGGCCGCTGGATCGGATCTTTACCCGTATCGGTGCTTCTGACGACTTGGCGTCAGGCCGTTCGACTTTCATGGTAGAAATGACCGAAACCGCCAATATCCTGCATAATGCAACGCAAAATAGCCTTGTTTTGATGGATGAGATCGGCCGTGGCACCAGTACCTATGACGGCTTGTCGCTAGCTTGGGCCAGTGCCGAGTGGCTAGCAGACAAGATCTCTGCCATGACGCTTTTCGCCACCCACTACTTCGAGTTAACTGAACTGCCATCGCTGATGGATGGGCTTGCCAATGTCCACCTCGATGCAGTGGAGCACGGTGACGAGATTGCCTTCATGCATGCAGTACAAGAAGGCGCAGCCAGCAAGTCTTACGGCTTGGCAGTCGCAAGCCTGGCCGGGGTACCAAAATCGGTGATCAAGCGTGCTAAGTTCAAGCTTCAGCAACTCGAAGCCAGCGGCCACCAGCAGGCCGTTGCACCCGCGAGCCAAGCTCCAGTTGCCGAGCAACAATTGAGCCTGCTGCCGGAGCCAAGTGAAGTTGAGGAAGCCCTGGCTCGTATCAACCCGGATGAAATGACACCACGCCAAGCCCTTGATGAGTTGTATCGCCTGAAAGCCTTGATGTAATTGGGCTATTGGCTATTGGCTATTGGCTATTGGCTATTGGCTATTGGCTAAGCAAGGTAATAAAAAGGGATGCCGTTGGCATCCCTTTTTGCAATTACCGGTAAAAGTGTGGAATAAAAGAACCCGGCTTTCTACATTTGTTCCTGGTTGAACAGTGACTCGATACTTAGCCCTTGGTGGGTCAGCATATCGCGCAAACGACGCAGGCCTTCAACCTGGATCTGGCGAACTCTTTCCCGTGTCAGGCCAATCTCGCGACCAACATCTTCCAATGTCGATGCTTCATAGCCTAGTAGGCCAAAGCGGCGGGCCAGCACTTCGCGCTGTTTCGGGTTGAGCTCCTGTAACCAATGGACGATGGATGTTTTGATATCATCATCTTGGGTCGACGTTTCCGGGCCACCACTTTTTTCATCAGGAATGATATCCAGCAGGGCTTTTTCCGAGTCGCCACCGATAGGGTTATCTACCGAGCCAACACGCTCATTGAGGCGAAGCATCCGATTTACATCATCAACGGATTTATCCAGCTTGAGTGCAATATCTTCCGCCGTCGGCTCATGGTCTAGCTTCTGTGCCAGCTCACGGGCAGTACGGAGGTAAACATTCAGCTCTTTGACGACGTGGATTGGTAGGCGGATTGTCCGGGTTTGGTTCATGATAGCCCGCTCAATCGTCTGGCGGATCCACCACGTTGCATAGGTAGAAAAACGGAAACCGCGCTCCGGATCGAACTTCTCTACCGCACGGATCAAGCCCAGGTTGCCTTCTTCGACTAAGTCGAGCAAAGCCAAACCTCGGTTGCTGTAACGGCGTGAAATTTTAACCACCAAGCGGAGGTTACTTTCGATCATTCGCTTGCGGGCAACTTCGTCGCCCCGCAGTGCACGGCGGGCGTAGAGGACTTCTTCCTCTGCAGTTAACAAGGGTGAAAAACCAATTTCACCAAGGTAGAGTTGGGTCGCGTCCAGAGCTTTCTGCGTAGCCCCGTATTGCGACATATCGACATCATCATCGCTAGCACTAACATCTTCGGTTTTGGCTTCGACAGTTGCGGAATCAGCTTCCATTTCTTCTTCAAAATCAAAATCTTCGATATCTGCAGCAGTATTGCTTCCACTCATAGCGCCTCCCAGATGGCGAGTTAGCAAGACATTACAACTTTAACTATGCCATGTTGTCTATCGCGGTAAATACCGCATAGGATCTACGGATTTACCTTTGTAACGGATCTCAAAATGCAGCTTTACTGTATTTGTGCCCGAGCTTCCCATTGAAGCAATTTTCTGGCCAACCGATACCTTTTGCTGCTCCTTCACATAAACCTGGTCGTTATGGGCATAGGCACTGAGGTAATCATCGTTGTGCTTGATAATGACCAAATTACCGTACCCGCGGAGCGCATTTCCGGCATAGACCACCACCCCATTTGCTGATGCATTGACAGCTTGTCCACGCTGCCCGGCGATGTCGATACCTTTGTTGCCATTCTCCGAGTTGGAGAACTTAGCAATTACACGCCCCTTTGACGGCCAAGTCCACTTTGCCACTTTGGTGTTGCTAGGTTGCGGCTTAGATGTAACAACTTTGTTACTTTTGGTTTTTTGAGAGTACTCTTTTGTGGGAGCCTGATCAACATTTTTATTGGCGGCTTTTTGCTCGTTTTGTTTTTGAGACACTGCTGCCTGAGCCGGTTTCTGGGAGGCCGGTTGAGTAGCAGTCTGAGCTGTTGCCGCAGGTTTTGGCTGAGCAGGTTTTGAGTTGGTTGTTTTTGTTGAAGATTTAGCAGCCGGCGCCGCAGCGACTGCTGCCGGGGCTACCCGTCCATACTTCGGGGCGACATACTTCGGCCGCCATAGCTGCAACTTTTGACCGGGAAAAATGGTATAAGGCTTCGACAATTTATTACTTGCAATAATATCGTCGACATCACGCCCGGTAATGTAGGAGATAAAATACAAGGTATCGCCTTTTTGCACTTCATAGTAGCTCCCACGGTAGCTACCGCGCTCAAGGCTGTTGTAGTCTTTGCCCAGGCTCATCACCGGCGCAGGGCTATGGTTACTACAGCCAGACAGCATCAAGCCGGCAACTAACGCTGCCAGCTTCCACGTCCTTGCTGAAGGCAACATCCCTACCATATAACCTAGGCCAACTCCCCGGCGACAAGCGGAACAAAACGCACGGCTTCAATATCACGGTAAGCAAAGCGATCCCCCTCGCGGATAATCACTTTCAGTACCTGCGAATGCTCACCAACAGGGATGACCAAACGACCACCGTCGGCTAATTGCGTTAACAATTCAACAGGGATCTCAGCCGCCGCCGCTGTCACGATAATCGCATCGAACGGGCCTTTGCCTGCCCACCCGCGCCAGCCGTCACTGTGCTTGGTCGAAACATTATGTAACTCAAGCTGCTTCAAACGGCGCTTGGCTTGCCACTGTAATGCCTTGATCCGCTCAACGGAATAGACGTGGTTAACCAAATGTGCCAGCACTGCAGTCTGGTAGCCCGAACCCGTGCCGATTTCAAGGATCCTTGAGTCAGGTGATAGCGCCATTAACTCCGTCATCTTGGCAACAATATACGGCTGCGAGATAGTCTGCCCACTGCCAATAGGCAGAGCATTATTCTCATAAGCTTTGTGTGACAGGGCTTCATCGATAAATCGCTCCCGCGGGACAGATGCCATGGCCTGAAGCACCTTGTCATCTTTGATTCCCTGCCGGCGCAAATAGTTCAGCAAAAGCGTCCGCTCGTCCACATAGCGCATTGCGACTATTTCTCCTGTTGCTCAATCCAAGAGCCAAGCCCTGCCAGCGCATCATGCGCGGTAAGGTCGACCTGCAGTGGCGTTATCGACACACACTGCTGTTCAATAGCGTAAAAATCAGTACCCGGACCGGCATCCTGGCAAGGACCCGGAGGCCCCAACCAATAGAGCTCCTTGCCCCGGGGATCGGTGCCTTTTACCATATTCTCAGCTCGGTGACGGGCACCAAGACGGGTTACCTGCCAGCTCCCCAACTCAGAATAAGCGACATCCGGTACGTTGATATTTAAAATTTTATTGCTCGGCAAGGGTGCTGACTGCATTTTTTGCAGTACTTGCTTCACCACTTGCGCCGCGGTATCAAAATGTTGGTGCCCGACCAAGGAGACAGCTATCGCCGGCACGCCAAGGAAATGGCCTTCTGTTGCCGCCGCTACCGTACCGGAGTACAGCACATCATCACCGAGGTTGGCACCATGGTTGATGCCGGCAACCACGACATCAGGACGGTCATCGAGCCATTCGTTCAGTGCAAAATGGACACAATCTGTCGGTGTCCCTTCCACTGAGATCCGCTGTTCGCCTTCGTGGCGGATCCGCAGCGGGTTATCCAAGGTCAATGAGTTTGATGCCCCTGAGCGATTGCGGTCCGGGGCAACCACCGTTACCTCGCCAATTTCACTCAGGACAGCTGCCAAGGTGTTGATCCCCTCGGCAAAGATACCATCGTCGTTACTGATCAGAATTCGCATCGTATCCTTCCTGTTGTTGCAGCTCAACCATGAGCTCGCGAACCACCGCAGTGGCAAAACAGCCCGCCGGTAGGGCAAAAGAAACGGTTACCTTATCGCCATCTTGCTGCCAGGCCATGTCCTGCGGTTTAAGTAGCAGTGGACGGCGTTCATGACGCATGCGGTTGTCTCGAACTAGCTTCAGTAGATGCGGCTCTTGCTCGGCAATAGCCATTTCAAACGCTTCCGCCTGGCCGCTGGTCGGCAGGGCATTATCCCCCATCATTGGTGCAGTGATAGAGGCCGTCCCGTTATCTACGGCTTGCTGCCACTGTGCAATATCAGCCTCAACCAAACGATCGCGATCATCACCCTCGACGTCCAGCAGGTCGCCATCCATAACAGTATGGACAGTGTGCTGTTCGATACGGGCAGACAAGATTAAATTAAACATCCATGAGCGCGCTGCAGACAGGTAGAAGCTACGCTTGCTCTTGTCGCGCACACGAAATTCGTCATTACCCCAGGCACGGGCCTTGGTGACATTGTTACCGCCATGACCAAAACGCTGTTCGCCGAAGTAGTTCGGGACACCGAGTTGCTGTACCTGAGCAAGCCGGGCTAACACATCCTCTGGCTGGTCAAGCTCGCGCAGCGTCAGTTGGAACCAGTTGCCGCTCAAATCCCCCGGACGGAGCTTTTTATCATGGCGTGCAGTTTCAAGCACTTCAACACCCGGGTGCTCAGCCACGAACTGTGCCAAGTCAGGGTCCGGCTTGCCCGGTAAATGAACGCTGAGCCATTGCTCGGTCACCGCGTGACGGTCTTTCAAGCCAGCCCAACTGACATCACGTGATTTCACACCACAGGCTTTAGCTAGCTCATTGACGACATATTTGGTGTTTTCTCCGGTTTTACGGATCTTCACCATAAAATGCTCGCCCACACAGGCAAACTCAAAGCCAAGGTTTTCCTTTACTACAAAATCTTCAGGCTCAACCTTAATGCGGCCCTGACAGCTTGGTTTTCCATACAACCAGCTGAAGTTGTCCATTACCGTAGACATAATTACACCATTCTTTAGCAGCACCGAGATGCCAGAAGGCAAGGCTATATCGCCCTACCCGATTTATTCTTTGTTGATCAGCACAACCGCTTCACAGGCGATGCCTTCTTTACGCCCGGTAAAACCTAGACGCTCCGAGGTGGTCGCTTTGACATTGACATTCTCAATATCAGTTTCCAAATCCTCGGCGATAGCCTGGCACATTGCATCAATGTGCGGTGCCATTTTAGGGGCCTGGGCAATAATAGTGACATCCACGTTACCCAAGGTGTAGCCTTTCGCTTTAACTTTACGGTATACATCGCGCAGCAGCATACGGCTGTCAGCCCCTTCCCACTCCGCATCGGTATCAGGGAAGTGACGGCCTATATCACCCGCACCAATAGCCCCCAGCAAGGCGTCGCAAACTGCATGCAGCGCGACATCACCGTCAGAATGTGCAATCAGGCCCTGTTCGTAAGGAATAGCAATGCCTCCGATAATTACCGGCCCTTCGCCACCAAATTTATGCACGTCAAAACCGTGTCCAATTCGCATCATTGCTCTTCCTTCAATAAGTGTTGCAGATAAAATTCCGCGATAGCGAGATCTTCCGGTTGGGTCACCTTCAGATTATCAGCCCGCCCCGCCACTAACTTAGGTGCCATGCCACAATGCTCCAGGGCCGAAGCTTCATCGGTCACGACCGCCCCATCATCCAGCGCTTTTTCCAGTGCCTGCTTCAACTGGCCTGCCCGGAACATCTGTGGCGTTAAGGCATGCCAGAGGTCGCTGCGTTCAACCGTCACCGCGATAGCTTGCTGACCATTGCCGCGCTTCATGGTATCGCGCACTGGCGCTGCCAAGATAGCGCCATAATCGCTAGCCTGTGCTTCATCAATCAACCTTTGCAGGTCCTGCTGGCGCAAACATGGGCGAGCGGCGTCATGGACCAGCACCCAAGCACTAGGATCATCAATCGCTGCCAAACCAGAAAAGACAGAGTCAGCGCGCTCGGCGCCACCGTCAACACGCGTTACCTTTGGGTTCTCCGCCAACGACAAGGTTGGGAAGTATGGATCCTGCTCGCTAATAGCAACAACGACGCGCTCTATCATCGGATGCTGCAACAAACGGTCAATGGTATGTTCGAGAATCGTCTTGCCAGCAATGTGCAAGTACTGTTTCGGTCGGTCAGCAGCCATCCGGCTACCGACGCCAGCAGCCGGAACGACTGCGATCAATTTTTCTTTCATGGAATTCAATCACTGACAATGCGGAAAAAGGTCTCGCCCGTTCCGATCATACCCAGCTCGTTACGGGCCCGCTCTTCGATAGCTTCCTGACCACGGTGCAAGTCATGAATTTCGAAATACATCTGCTGGTTACGTTGAACCAATTCGGCGTTGGCCTGTTGCTGCACCGCAACGTTATCACGCACCGCAAGGTAGTCGGCCATGCCGTTTTTGCCGAGCCAGAAGTCATATTGTAACCAGCCGAGGATTGCCAGCAGCAGGAGGTTTAACAATCGCATTGCGCCCTCTTGGCAATGGTTAAGAAATTAATCTAATCATAACAGATTGAAACACAAAGACGTGTCAAGCCGCTGGTAATAATCCCATAAGTTGCACTCTGACACTAGGGGCTATAGGCCCCCAAGCAACCATTCGCCCATAAAAAAACCGCCCATGATGGGCGGTTTTTAGTATCGGCTCGGGTTACCCCGATGCGCAGCTTTTAATTAAGCTTGGCCTTTAACTTCTTTAAGACCGTTGTAAGGTGCTTTCTCACCTAGCGCTTCTTCGATACGGATTAGCTGGTTGTACTTAGCAACACGGTCAGAACGGCTCATAGAACCAGTCTTGATCTGGCCAGCAGCAGTACCTACCGCTAGGTCAGCGATAGTTGCATCTTCAGTTTCACCAGAACGGTGAGAGATAACTGCAGTGTAACCAGCGTCTTTAGCCATCTTGATAGCAGCTAGAGTTTCAGTTAGAGAACCGATCTGGTTGAACTTGATAAGGATAGAGTTAGCAACGCCTTTCTCGATACCTTGAGCAAGGATCTTAGTGTTAGTAACGAATAGATCGTCACCTACTAGCTGGATCTTGTCGCCTAGTAGTTCAGTCTGGTGCTTGAAGCCATCCCAGTCAGACTCGTCTAGACCGTCTTCGATAGAAACGATTGGGTACTCAGCAACTAGACCAGCTAGGTAGTGGTTGAACTCTTCAGAAGTGAAGATCTTACCTTCGCCTTTCATGTTGTAGTTGCCAGCTTCTTTGTCGAAGAACTCAGATGCAGCACAGTCCATAGCAAGAGTAACGTCTTTGCCTAGCTCGTAGCCAGCTAGCTCAACAGCTTCTTTGATTGCAGCTAGAGCAGCAGCGTTTGACTCTAGGTTAGGAGCGAAACCACCTTCGTCACCTACAGCAGTGCTCATGCCTTTAGACTTAAGAACTTTAGCTAGGTTGTGGAATACTTCAGCACCGATACGTAGACCTTCTTTAAGAGTCTTCGCGCCAACTGGCTGGATCATGAACTCTTGGATGTCAACGTTGTTATCAGCGTGCTCACCACCGTTGATGATGTTCATCATTGGTAGAGGCATAGAGAACTGACCAGCAGTACCGTTTAGCTCAGCGATGTGCTCGTATAGAGGCATGCCTTTAGCTGCTGCAGCAGCTTTAGCGTTCGCTAGAGATACAGCTAGGATTGCGTTTGCACCGAAGTTAGACTTGTTTTCAGTGCCGTCTAGGTCAAGCATGATCTGGTCGATTTCAGCTTGTGCTTTAGCGTCTTTACCTACTAGAGCTTCCGCGATTGGGCCGTTCACAGCTTCAACAGCTTTAAGAACACCTTTACCTAGGAAACGAGACTTGTCACCGTCGCGTAGCTCAAGAGCTTCACGAGAACCAGTTGATGCACCAGATGGTGCAGCAGCCATACCTACGAAACCGCCTTCTAGGTGAACTTCAGCTTCTACAGTTGGGTTACCACGTGAGTCAATGATTTCACGACCTAGAACTTTAACGATCTTAGACATTGTGTTTCCTCTTGCTTTATCTTCAAATTAAAAGCTAAAAAAATAGCTGCAGCCATCACTGCCACAGCTATCCGTAATCCTTACTTGTTAAGCTCACCACGCTGGTTTGCACCAGCCGCTTTCACGAAGCCTTCAAATAGAGGGTGGCCATCGCGAGGCGTTGAGGTGAACTCAGGGTGGAACTGAGCAGCCACAAACCATGGGTGGTTCGGGATCTCAATGATTTCCACCAATTTCTTGTCTGCAGACAGACCAGAAATCTTAAGACCTGCTTTCTCTAGTTGAGGAAGTAGGTTGTTGTTTACTTCGTAGCGGTGACGGTGACGCTCGTGAATTGTTGGGTTACCGTATAGCTCACGCGCTTTAGAACCTTCAGCTAAGTGACATAGCTGAGAGCCCAGGCGCATAGTACCGCCAAGGTCAGACTTCTCGGTACGCTCTTCAACGTTACCTTCGCCATCAACCCACTCAGTGATCAGGCCAACAACAGGGTTCTTGGTGTCAGCATTGAACTCAGTAGAGTGAGCGCCTTCAAGGCCAGCGACATTTCGAGCAAACTCGATCAGTGCAACCTGCATACCTAGGCAGATGCCAAGGTAAGGGATTTTGTTTTCACGGGCGTACTGTGCAGTTAGGATCTTACCTTCTACACCACGGCCGCCGAAACCACCAGGAACCAAGATAGCGTCAAGGCCTTGTAGGGCTTCCTCGCCTTTGCTCTCAACATCTTGAGAGTCAACATACTTGATCTTCACAGACAGGCGGTTCTTCAGGCCTGCATGCTTAAGCGCCTCGTTCACTGACTTGTACGCGTCTGGTAGTTCGATGTACTTACCCACCATACCGATAACGACTTCGGCAGTTGGGTTCGCTTCTTCGTAGATCACTTGTTCCCACTCAGAAAGATCAGCTTCCGGCGCAGTAATGCCGAAACGCTGACATACCAAGTCGTCAAGACCCTGAGCCTTGATAAGCTGTGGGATCTTGTAGATAGAATCTACGTCTTTCATTGAGATAACTGCTTTTTCCTGAACATTACAGAACAGTGCAATCTTGGCACGCTCGTTAGCAGGGATCATACGGTCAGAACGACATACAAGGATGTCTGGCTGAATACCGATAGAAAGCAGTTCTTTCACAGAATGCTGGGTTGGCTTAGTTTTCACTTCACCAGCCGCTGCCAGGTATGGTACTAGCGTCAGGTGCATGAACATTGCGCGCTCGCGGCCCAGTTCAACAGCTAGCTGACGGATAGCTTCCATAAATGGTAGAGATTCGATATCACCTACTGTGCCGCCCACTTCGACGATAGCAACGTCGTGGCCTTCTGCACCAGCAATAACACGCTCTTTGATGGCGTTGGTGATGTGTGGGATAACCTGAATCGTTGCACCTAGGTAGTCACCACGACGCTCTTTACGCAGTACATCAGCGTAAACGCGGCCCGCAGTGAAGTTGTTGCGCTTAGTCATCTTGGTACGGATGAAACGCTCATAGTGACCTAGGTCAAGGTCAGTCTCTGCACCGTCTTCCGTTACGAATACTTCACCATGTTGAATTGGGCTCATTGTGCCTGGGTCAACGTTGATGTAAGGGTCTAGTTTCATCATGGTCACTTTCAGACCACGTGCTTCTAGAATAGCCGCCAGCGATGCTGCAGCAATACCTTTACCTAGTGAGGATACGACCCCGCCCGTAACAAAAATGTAATTCGTTGTCATGTTTTACCTGGAAGATTGGTATAGAGGATATAAAAAGTATCTGGACGGGAAATTAGTATACCAGACACACTTTATTGCCACAACGTGAAAACTATCACAGCACGTTTGGTTTTTTTTTGTTTCAAATCAATTCTACTAAACTGGGTGACTATTGATTGTCCACTCAATGCTGCCATTGGTCACCATCAAGCCACCCCGCTCAATATTACTTCTGCTCACGCTGTTTCACTTCGTCCCAGATAGCATCGAGATAATCGAGCGAGCAATCGTCAAGGCGCTTCCCTCTTTCTAGCACAGTTTTCTCCACTTCGCGAAACCGGCGCTCGAATTTTTGGTTGGCTCGCGCTAAGGCCACTTCCGGTTTGACCTTTACATGACGGCTGAAATTGGCGACAGCAAACAGCAGATCACCCATTTCTTCTTCGATTTTACCCTGATCGGGTGACACCTGGATGACTTCTTCCATCACCTCTTCGATCTCTTCCTGGACCTTACCGACCACCGGGCCCAAGGTGTCCCAGTCAAAGCCATGCTTAGCACAACGCTTTTGAATTTTATCAGCGCGGATCAAAGCTGGCATTGCACGGGGGATATTCGCAAGGATACTCTCATCACAGCCCTTGCTCGAACGCTCCTTGGCTTTCTCCGCTTCCCAGTTGGCGTTGATGTCGGCCTCACTGGCAAACTTGGTATCCGCAAAGACATGGGGATGCCGGCGGGTCAGCTTTTCATTGATCCCTTCCACTACATCATCAAAGTCAAACAGCCCTTGCTCCTTGCCCAGCTGGCTGTAGAAAATCACCTGGAACAGCAAATCACCCAGCTCTTCCCGGACATCATCCCAATTCTGCTGCTCAATCGCATCAGCCACTTCATAGGCTTCTTCCAGGGTATGCGGCACAATCGTGGCAAAGGTCTGCTTCAAATCCCACGGGCAGCCATTTTGCGGGTCACGTAGCTTGGCCATGATCGCTACCAATTGTTCGATAGGGCGCTGTGTTTTACTCATTGGATTATTCTCTGTCTGCAAAAGAAAAAGCGGCAGCCTCGGCTCCCGCTTTTGTCATTAATCATAATACCGTTTAGTGTAGCCTTTTCGCTTCAGCAACGTCTCTCACTTGCTCGATACGCTTGAGTACCCGGCTCAGTACTTCCAGATCGGTCAGCTCGATATCAAAGTCCATGATCGACATCTGCTTCTTGTAGTCGACCCGGCTCTTCATGCCCGCCACTTTGACCTTCTCGTTGGCCAAGGTATTGGTCAGCTCTTTGAGCAGACCGTTACGCTCTGCCGCCGTGACCCTTACCGTGATGTGGTAATTGCCAACAAAGCCGCCGCCCCATACCGTATCGATAATACGCTCCGGCGCGACATGGCGCAGTTCTTCAAGCTGCTCACAGTCACTGCGGTGAACCGAAATCCCCCGCCCCTGCGTCACGAAGCCCTGAATGTCATCACCTGGAATTGGCTGGCAACAACGGGCAAGGTGGGTCATCAGGTTATCGACCCCTTCCACCACCACAGCATCTCGCTGCGGTTTTTTGGTTGTTGCCGTCTTACTGCTGGCCTCAGTCAGCTTCTCAAGCAACTGCTGGTCTTCTTCCTCGGCAGTCGGCTTGTTGACCAGGGCATTGATGTGGTTGATAACCTGGTTGATACGCAAGTCACCACTTCCGATACCGGCAAAAAGCTCATCAGCCGAATTGACGTTGAAGCGCTTGAGCGCATAGGCCTCGGCATCTTTCATGGTGGCGCCGATCTTGACCAGTTCGATTTCCAAGATCTCACGGCCTGCCAAGATGTTCTTGTCGCGGTCCTGCTTACGGAACCAAGCATGGACCTTCGAACGGGCGCGGCTAGAGTTCACAAACCCAAGGTTCGGGTTCAACCAGTCACGCGACGGGTTCGGCTCTTTCTGGGTGATGATCTCGACCTGGTCACCCATCTGCAAATTGTAAGTGAATGGCACAATGCGCCCTTCGACCTTGGCACCAATACAGCGGTGGCCAACTTCAGAGTGGATGTGGTAAGCGAAATCCAACGGCGTGGCATCAAGCGGCAAGTCGACCACATCGCCTTTTGGGGTAAAGGCATAGACTCGGTCGTCAAAGACCTGGCTACGCAGCTCTTCGAGCATCTCGCCCGAGTCGGACATCTCTTCCTGCCAAGCCAATAGCTTACGCAGCCAGTTGATTTTCTCGTCGTAAGATGACTTGGCACCGCCAGACGATGACCCACTTTCCTTGTACTTCCAGTGGGCCGCAACCCCCAGCTCCGACTCCTCGTGCATCTGCTTGGTACGGATCTGGATCTCTATTGTCTTGCCTTCCGGCCCCAGCACCACGGTGTGAATTGACTGGTAACCATTAGGTTTCGGGTTGGCGACATAGTCGTCAAACTCTTTTGGCAGGTGGCGGTACTTGGTATGGACGATACCCAGCGCGGCATAACAGTCCTGTATTTCGTCAGCAATGATCCGCACCGCACGGACATCGAACAGCTCGTCGAATGCCAGGCTCTTTTTCTGCATCTTGCGCCAGATGCTGTAGATATGCTTCGGACGCCCCTGCACATCGGCCTTGATCGCCGAGGCTTTCATGTCATCGGCCAAGTCCGTCACGAAGTGCTCGATGTATTGCTCGCGGTCAATACGGCGCTCGGACAGCTGCTTGGCAATCTGCTTGTAAGTGTCCGGGTGGCGGTAGCGGAAAGCGTAGTCTTCTATTTCCCACTTGAGCTGACCGATACCCAGGCGGTTTGCCAGTGGTGCATAGATGTTGGCACACTCTTTGGCTGCCGCCCTACGCACCTCATCCGGCTCGTCTTTTACTTCACGCAGGTTACAGATCCGCTCGGCCAGTTTGATGACCACGCAGCGGAAGTCATCGACCATCGACAGCAGCATACGGCGGATATTATCGACTTGCGCAGACTGCTCGGCACCTTCCTTGGTGGCGTTGAGCTGGCCGATAGCCGCCATCTGGCCAACACCAGTGACCATCTGCAAAATTGTATTGTTGTAGTCTTCCTTGAGCTGCTCTGGGCTATATACGCCGGCTTCCACCAATGGGAACAGCAAAGCAGCCACCAGCGTATCTTTGTCCATGCTAAGCGTTACCAGGATCTCGACCATCTCGCGACCACGCCATAGCAATAATGACGCGCGCTCGTCCTCTGTCGTTAAATCGATACATCGCTGATAGGTCTTGGCTAGATGCTTGGTGACCTTGGCATCTAGCTTGAGGCTATCAACCCACGAAGAAAGCTCGAATGTATCATTTTCCTTTAAATGCGCACCGCGAACTGCGACCATTTTTCTATCCTGTTTACTCTAGTAATGTGAGCCTATCGCTTGATAAATAACGCCATCGACTCCAAATGTCCGGTATGGGGGAACATGTCCATCATACCCAACCGTTCCAACTGATAACCTTGCTTCAGTAATACCTGGCTGTCTCGTGCCAGCGTTGCTGGATTACAGGAGACATACACCACCCGCTCCGGGCCCAAATTTACCACGTGCTGCATAACGCCAGCTGCACCGGCCCGGGCAGGATCCAGCAGGACCTTACTGAACTTTTCTTTTGCCCACGACTTTGTCGTGACATCTTCTTCCAGGTTGGCTTGATAAAACTCAGCATTAACCTGTTGATTATTTTTTGCATTCTCAGATGCACGATGCACCATCTCGTCGACGCCTTCAACACCAACCAGTGCTTTTGCTTGCTTTGCGAGCGGTAGACTGAAGTTACCAAGCCCACAGAATAGATCAAGCACCCGGTCATCAGGTCCGACAGCCAACCAGTCCATAGCCTGTGCGACCATCTTCTGGTTCACCTCACGGTTAACCTGGATAAAATCCTTCGGCGAGAAAACCAGCTCCAAGCCATCCAACTCATAATATGGTGCTGGCCCGGAAATGCTATCAATCGCATCAGAAGTGGGGGCCAGGTACAACATTAGCTGGTGTTGGTCAGCAAACTGACGGATGGCGGTCATGTCTTTGTCAGAAAAAGGCTGCAGGTGACGGATAAGTACCACACGGCCATTGTCGGCTTCCACTAGCTCGACATGGCCAAGGTGCTTACGGCCTTTCAGCTGGGATAACAGACTCCGCAATGGCGGCAAAAGTTCATTCAGTGATTGCGCCAGCACCGGACAATGTTCAACGTCGACAATTTCCTTGCTTTGCTTCTTGCGAAAACCCACCTTTAGCTCACCACCTTTTGGCATAATGCTAAGTCGGGCACAGCGGCGGTATTGCCATTCATCACTTGTGATCGGGGCAACTTGCTCGACCTGCTCGCCGGTACGGGCAAACTTGCCCATTAGCTCGCCCAACGATTGCTGCTTGGCAGCCACCTGACCCTGATGGGATAAATGCTGCAGGTTACAACCACCACATTGGTCATAGATAGGACAGGCCGGCGCAACACGCTCTTCGCTGTCGCTAAGGCGGCGGATCACTTTGGCCCTGGCAAACTGCTTTTTGTCTTCCGTCAGCTGGATGATTGCCTTCTCTCCTGGCAACACCCCCTCGACAAAAACCGGCTTGCGGTCGAGGTGGCCGATACCGGCACCAAGGTGGTCGAGCCGGCTGATGGTAATTTCTTTATGCTTGGTATCGGTTAATTTTCGTTTCTGAGGCTTGAAAAAGCGTGCCATAGTAATTGGACCCACGGAGCAATTTGCCCAAACTGGTGATTTCAACAACAGTTTGGGATGAGTTGATTGTCGAATAGCCTGACTTTCATTAAGCTAGCGGCCATAGATGGGATAATTGTCCCATAGAATCGCATTCTTGTAATTAAGAGAACCATGACCAAATATGGACTTCGTGCCAGGGTATTCACCCTGACATTAGCACCGACGCTGATTATTGGCCTGCTTTTGAGCGCATTTTTTACTATGAGCCGATATCGCGATCTTGAACACCAGCTTATCTCGACCGGTGCCAGCATTATCGAGCCCTTGGCGATCTCCAGCGAATATGGCATGGCCGATCAAAACCGTGAGGCTGTGCGCCGGTTGATCAGCTACGCCCACCGCAAGCACTCACAAATCGTGCGCAGTATTGCGGTCTTTAATACCAAAAACGAGCTGTTCGTAACCTCGAATTTCCACCGTAATTTCGAGGCGTTGATGTACCCAGAGGATCAACCGATACCGCTGCTTCTGGAAACTAGGCTCAACGAAAATTCACTGATCCTGCGGGCCCCCATCCTCAAAGAGGGCCAGTTCAGTAACTCATCTATTCCCGGCTACCAAGCCGAAACCCTTGGTTACATAGCCCTCGAACTCGACTTGAGTGCCCTGCGCCTGCAACAGTACCAGGAAGTGTTCACCGCCCTGATGGTACTACTGCTGGGCCTGACGCTGTCATCGCTGTTTGCCTACCGCTTGATGAAAGACGTCACCCGCCCTATCTCGCACATGGTGAGCGTGGTCGACCGGATCCGCCGTGGCCACCTCGATGTCCGTATCGAAGGCCAACTGCTGGGCGAGCTGGATACGTTGAAAAACGGTATCAATGCAATGGCGATTTCGCTGTCTGAATACCATATCGAGATGCAACAGAGTATCGATCAGGCCACCTCGGATCTGCGTGAAACGCTGGAGCAGCTTGAAATTCAGAACGTCGAACTGGATATCGCGAAGAAACGTGCGCAAGAGGCGGCTCGGGTGAAATCCGAATTCCTGGCCAATATGTCGCACGAGCTACGTACCCCGCTCAACGGGGTCATTGGCTTTACCCGGCAGATGCTCAAAACGCGCCTGAGTACCAGCCAGCAGGACTACCTGCAGACAATCGAGAAGTCAGCCAACAACCTGCTGACCATCATCAACGACATTCTCGACTTCTCCAAGCTGGAAGCCGGTAAGCTGTTGCTTGAAAACATCCCGTTCGACTTTACCGAGTCCCTCGATGAGGTCATGAAACTACTGGCCCCAAGTGCCCACGAAAAAGGGCTCGAGCTAACCCTCAAAGTCGACCACCGCATTCCGAGCGGTATGATCGGCGACCCGCTGCGTATCCAGCAGGTACTGACCAACCTGATTGGTAACGCGGTCAAATTTACCGAACGCGGCAACATCGATGTCTCGGTCGAACTCAAAACCGACCGTGACGAGAGCCTCGAATTGCAATTTATGGTGCGTGATACCGGTATCGGGATCTCCGAGCGCCAGCAAGCCCAGCTATTCCAGGCCTTTAGCCAGGCTGATGCCAGCATCTCCCGCCGATATGGCGGTACCGGACTAGGCCTTGTCATCACCCAGAAACTGGTGAGCCAGATGGGCGGTGAAGTCAGCCTGACCTCCCGTCTGCACCAAGGCTCGACCTTCTGGTTCAGCCTGCGCCTCAACAAGACCGATTTGCCGGTGTCGCAGCCTATTGACACCCACACGCTGATGAACAAGAAACTGCTGCTTATCGAGCCGAACATGCAAGCAGCATCGGTGATCCAGCAGCGTTTGATCCGTGCCGGTATCCATGTCACGTACCGTTCAAGCATGCCGGATGATGCCGAGCAGCATGACTTTGCCTTGCTCAACCTGTCTCCGGGCGAACAGCCACCCATCGCCACCTTGCTCGATCAGGTCTTCAAGGCCGAGCAGTTAAGCGAAAAAGTGATCGTCAGCCTGCCAACCACCGAACTGGCACTCTCTGAGCGCCTGATCAATGCCGGGGTTACCTCTTGCTTGCCGAAGCCGCTGGGTCACCGCAAACTGTTTGAGGCATTAGTCAGCGAACCGGATCAGTTCAGTGAGCCAGAGCCGCAGCCAATTACCGCCGAGGCACCAAACATCCAGCCTCTGACTGTCATGGCTGTCGATGATAACCCGGCCAACCTCAAGCTGATTTCAGCCCTGTTGTGCGAGCGGGTCGAAACGGTGATCACCGCCAGTGGTGGCCGCAAGGCCGTGGAGTATGCCCACCAGAAAGAGTTCGATTTGATCTTTATGGATATCCAGATGCCGGAAATGGATGGTGTCACCGCCTGTCAGGAAATCCATAAAACGGATCTTAACCACTCAACCCCTGTCATTGCCGTGACTGCCCATGCGATGGCCGGTGAGCGCGAGCGCCTGATTGAAGCCGGCATGGATGATTACCTGACCAAACCTATCGAAGAGCGGATCCTGCAGCAGATCCTCGCCAAATGGACCACACCACACGACAAGCCAGTACTCGAGCTCGATGCGCCAGCACCAGAGCAAACTGAAACAGAGGAAGGCAAAAGTGAGGCACCAACGCCAGTCAACAGCAATGTGAGCTGGGATTGGGAATTGGCCTTGAAACAAGCCGCGGGTAAGGAAGAGCTAGCCAAAGATATGTTGCAGATGCTTCTCGACTTCATGCCTGAGGTAGAGATGCTGGTCAACGAAGCGCTCGACGGCAAAGATATCGAGCTGTGGCCGCCAATCCACAAGCTTCACGGTAGCTGTGCCTATAGCGGCGTACCGCGCCTCAAGAGCCTGTGCCACACCATCGAAACCGAGCTCAAGGCCGGTGCCAGCACCGAGGACATCGAACCGGAGCTGTTTGAGCTCATCGATGAGATGAACAATGTGGTGAAGGCGTCTAAGGCTTATAGGCACTAAGCGAGGCGATGGGCGATGGGCGATGGGCGATGGGCGATGGGCGATGGGCGATGGGCGATGGGCGAACCAGGTTGTTTGCAAGAGCCTAACCACGTCAAGCTCTTGCTTTTCCTTTGGCCTCTAGCCATTTTACCAATGGCCAAGCTTCTTTGCTTAGCCCCAGAGCCTAGGGCCCGCTCTTCCCAGTGCCGCTTTAGGTTTCCAACACCACCGTCGCGACTGCGTACTTTTTCTCGTCGGCAATCGTCAGGTGGACGTGGTTGACGCCCATTGCTTCGGCTAACTCTGCGGCCTTGCCCGACAAGGCCAGCAGGGGCTTGCCGCGCTCGTCGTTGGTCACGGTAAAGTCATGGAAGGTGACCCCGCAGGCAATACCTGTGCCCAGTGCTTTCGAGGCTGCTTCCTTGACCGCAAAGCGCTTGGCCAAATAGCGACCCTGCTGTTTGAGGGATTGGTAAACCTCGTACTCACTCGGGGCCAGCAGGCGCTGGGCAAAGGCATCGCCGGTACGGGCGAAGGCTTTCTCCACCCGCTCGATATCAGCGATGTCAGTTCCTAGGCCAACAATCGCCATTAACGGCGGGCACTCAGCATTTCAGCACGCATGTCTGCAACGGCTTTTTCCAAACCATCAAACACCGCGCGGCCAATGATAGAGTGGCCGATATTGAGCTCGTACAGTTCAGGCAATGCCGCGATTGGCTTGACGTTGTGGTAAGTCAGGCCATGGCCGGCGTTGACCTTGATACCCTGATCATCTGCGTAACTTGCAGCCGCAGCAATCTTCTTCAGCTCTGCCTGCTGCTCTTCTTCTGTTTCGGCATCGGCGTAATGACCGGTATGTAGCTCGATGTAAGGTGCGCCACAGGCAACTGCCGCATCAATCTGGGCACGGTCTGCATCGATGAACAGAGAAACTTTGATTCCAGCTTCAGTCAGCGTTGCAGTTGCCGCTTTGATTTTCTCTAGCTGGCCCGCCACATCCAAGCCGCCTTCGGTAGTCAGCTCTTCACGCTTCTCTGGTACCAGGCAAACGAATTCCGGTTTGGTATCCAGTGCGATCTGGACCATCTCATCGGTCACGGCCATTTCAAGGTTCATGCGGGTCTGGATAGTCTCGCGCAGAATGCGTACGTCGCGATCAGTGATATGGCGGCGGTCTTCGCGCAGGTGGATGGTAATACCGTCAGCTCCGGCACGCTCAGCCACCTCAGCCGCATGCACCGGATCAGGATAACGGGTGCCACGTGCATTACGTAGAGTCGCAATATGGTCGATATTCACGCCGAGTAAGATGTTGTTCATTTTCCGGTACTCCTTCCTCTAGGGATAAACAATTCCCTGCTTTTTAATGGTTTGCCGCCAAGATAAGGCTTCAGAGCGATACGGGTAAAGCGCTTCGCTGCCCGGAGCTGATCCGGGTTCTCGAACCGCCTTGCGGCAATCGCCTTGAGTTGTCCACCGGTGAAGGTCAGCTGCCCGACCGTCAGCGAGGCAATAAACCCGCGCTGTTCCCGGTAGTTATAAGTCATGGTGTCATCCACCGGCAGGCCGCTGCCCGCACAATGGAGGAAGTCCACACCATAGCCGAGATGATCCAGCAAAGCCAGTTCAAAACGGCGCAGTGCAGGCTCTGGATTCTCCGCCTGTGCCAGTTCACGCAGCACATTCAGGTAATCCAGAAACAACACGGGGTAAGGGGTATCGGTTTCCAGCACCCGCGCCAACAATTCATTGACGTACATGGCAGAATAAAGGATATAGCTGCGCATAGGCAGGCCGATACTGATCGGCTCGGCATGGGTTAATACGGGCATGGTGCCCTTGCCGGACCATTTCATGAAAAGTGGGGTAAAAGGCTGGAGCGCCCCTTTGAGGTTGGAGCGCTTGCGGCGCGCCCCCTTCGAAAGAAGGGTAAGACGGCCCGAGTCCTCGCTAAAGACGTCGAGGATCAGGCTCGTCTCGCTATAAGGACGAGTATGAAGGACAAAACAACGCTGAAGCCCTTCCATTCGCTACCTTATAGATCGTCAATATAGCCTAGGCTACGCAGGGCTCGTTCATCATCCGCCCAACCGGATTTCACTTTCACCCATAGCTCAAGGTAAACCTTGCGCTCGAATAGGTCTTCCATGTCGATACGTGCTTCGCGGCCGATGGTCTTGATCTTGTCGCCACCCTTGCCGATCACCATTTTCTTCTGGCCCTTACGCTCAACCAGGATCAGGCCATTGATATCAAAGCCGTCGGTATCTGGGTTGTAGTCAAAGCGCTCGATTTCTACCGTGATAGAGTACGGAAGCTCGTCACCGGTAAAGCGCATCAGCTTCTCACGGATGATCTCAGATGCCATGAAACGCTGGGAGCGGTCTGTGACATACTCCTCAGGGAAGTAGTACTCACATTCCGGCAAATGTTCACGAACGATCTTTTCAACCGCATCGATGTTAGTGCCGTGCTTCGCCGATACCGGCACCACATCGACAAATTCCATCTTGCTCGACAGCTCCTGCAGGTGCGGGAACAGCTCATGCTTGTCTTTGACGTTGTCGACCTTGTTGACCAACAGCACCGTACGCAGGCCCGACTTGGCCAGCTTGTTGAGTACCATCTCGTCGTCTTTGGTCCACATGGTGCCGTCAACCAAGAACAGCACCAACTCAACATCGGTCAGCGAGCTGCTAGCTGCACGGTTCATCAAACGGTTGATGGTACGCTTTTCTTCGATGTGAAGACCCGGGGTATCAACGTAAACCGCCTGGTAACCGTCACGGGTATCAACACCCATAATGCGGTGGCGTGTGGTCTGTGGTTTACGCGAAGTGATAGAGAGCTTCTGGCCGACCAAACGGTTCAGGAGCGTCGATTTACCAACATTCGGGCGACCGACGATGGCAATAAAGCCACAATGTTGCTTATCTGTCATGATTCCAACTGCTTAAGTGCAATTTCTGCCGCTGCCTGCTCTGCCTTGCGCCGACTGCCGCCTTTACCGATAACAGGTTTCTCCAAACCTGCCACTTCACACTGCACCGTAAACTCTTGGTTGTGTGCCTCACCATGTACCTTAGTCACAGTATAAACTGGCAATGGCTGGCGACGACCCTGCAGGCATTCCTGCAGGCGGGTTTTTGGATCTTTCTGGTTGATACCCGGCTTGATCGTTTCAAGGCGAGACTGGTACCAACGCAGCACGATACCGCGGACATTTTCGATATCGCTATCAAGGTAGATAGCACCGATGATTGCCTCGACACAGTCGGCCAGGATCGAATCACGGCGGAAACCACCGCTCTTGAGCTCACCTGGGCCAAGCAGCAAGTGATCACCTAAGTCGAACTCACGGCCCAGCTCTGCCAATGTCTTACCACGCACCAAGGTGGCACGCATGCGGCTCATATCGCCCTCATCCACTGCCGGGAAGCGGTGGTAAAGGTCGTCAGCGATCACGAAGCTGAGGATCGAGTCACCCAGGAACTCAAGGCGTTCGTTGTGTGTCCCGTTGGCACTGCGGTGTGTCAGTGCCAAAGTCAGCAAGTCTAGATTGTTAAATTGGTAACCCAGCTTACGCTGAAGTCTGTTTGCAGGAGTGGTCATTTTTTCCCGATCAGTTTATGCCACCGATGCGATTGAATCGCACACCGGTAGGAATCCAAGATGGAAGTGCACTGTCAGCACCTCGTTCAAACTCAAAGCTGATCCAGATCCCGACCGCTTTGCCTACTAGGTTAGCTTCAGGTACGAAGCCCCAGTAACGGCTATCTGCACTGTTGTCGCGGTTATCACCCATCACGAAATACTGGCCTTCTGGTACCACCCACTCGCTAACACCCGGACGTGGCTGATAAGCCAATGTACGGTCACGCTTAAGCGGATGAACTAGAATTTGGTGCTCATGCTCGCCCAACTGCTCGTTGAACTGCACCAAACGGGTCATGCCCTGGCTAAATTCGCTGTCGGTCATCTCTGTCAACGGTACTGGCTTACACTCGTTAGACCCTTTCGCTGCCACACAAATTTGCTTGTGGGCACTGTAGCGAACGGTATCGCCCGGCAAGCCAACAACACGCTTGATGTAATCGATGTTTGGCTGAGGCGGGTACTTGAATACCACGATATCACCACGTTCTGGCTCACCGGTTTCAATCATTTGATGACGGAAAACCGGGTCTTTCAGACCGTAGGCAAACTTCTCAACCAGAATAAAATCACCAACCAGCAAGGTTGGCATCATCGAACCGGATGGGATCTGGAACGGCTCATAAATAAATGAGCGAAATACCATAATGAGCGCGATCACCGGAAACATCGAACTGGCAGATTCTACCCAGCTCGGTTGCGGTGCCACGGCCTGTAGGGTTTTAGCATCCACCTGATCGCCGGCATTGACTGCCGCCGCTTCAATTTTCAATTGACGTTTTGGCGCCCAGATAAATTTATCCAAAGCCCAAATGATCCCGGTCACCAATGTTGCCAGCACCAGGATAAGCGAAAAAGTATTTGCCATTATCTTCCCTACTTATATCAATTACCGAGTGGGCGGCAGCAGCGTATGCCGTTACAGCCCACTCGATATAACAATGCAGCAAGACGGGCCTGCTGCATTGATTTTGTTATCAATGTCTTTGCTAATGGTAGCAAGGTGAACACAAAAGCGTCCAGAGATAACAATAAGTTATAATTACTTGTCTTTACCTACGTGCAAGATAGCAAGGAAAGCTTCCTGTGGCAGTTCAACATTACCGATCTGCTTCATTCGCTTCTTACCTTCCTTCTGCTTCTGCAGGAGTTTCTTCTTACGGCTCACGTCACCACCGTAACACTTGGCGATAACGTTCTTACGCAACTGCTTCACCGTCGAACGCGCGATGATGTGGTTACCGATAGCCGCCTGGATGGCGATATCAAACATCTGGCGAGGAATGAATTCCTTCATCTTCTCAACCAGATCACGACCACGGTACTGGGCATTATCTTTGTGAGTGATAATCGCCAGCGCATCAACACGGTCGCCGTTAAGCAGGATATCAACACGCACCATGTCAGATTCTTCATAGCGCTGGAAGTTGTAATCCAGTGACGCGTAGCCACGAGACGTTGACTTCAGGCGGTCGAAGAAATCCAGAACAACTTCTGACATCGGGATATCGTATGTCAGAGCAACCTGGTTGCCGTGGTAAACCATATCCACCTGCATACCACGCTTCTCAACACATAGTGTGATCACGTTACCCAGGTATTCACTCGGTACCAGGATGTTACAGCGGGCGATAGGCTCACCGACAACTTCAATGTCATTCACAGCCGGTAGCTTAGACGGGCTATCAACGTAGATCTGGGTGCCATCGGTCTTCTTCACCTCGTACACTACTGTCGGTGCCGTGGTGATCAGATCCAGGTCGTATTCACGCTCCAAGCGCTCCTGGATGATTTCCATGTGTAGCATCCCCAGGAAGCCACAACGGAAACCGAAGCCCAGTGCTGCAGAGCTTTCTGGCTCGTAGAACAGCGAAGCATCATTCAGGCTCAGCTTGCCCAGTGCATCACGGAAGTTCTCGTAATCGTCAGAAGATACCGGGAATAGGCCAGCGTAAACCTGCGGCTTCACTTTCTGGAAACCTGGCAACGGTGTCTCACTGCCATGCTTGGCATGAGTCAAGGTATCACCGACTGGCGCACCAAGGATGTCCTTGATACCACAAACAACCCAACCTACCTCACCGGTACGCAGGATATCTGTATCAACCTGTTTCGGTGTGAAGATACCGATACGGTCTACACCCCAAACCTGGCCAGTACTCATAACCTTGATCTTGTCATTCTTCTTCAGTTGACCGTTTTTGATACGAACCAAAGAAACAACACCAAGGTAGTTATCGAACCAAGAGTCGATGATCAGTGCCTGAAGCGGTGCTTCAGGGTCGCCTTCCGGCGCAGGGATCGCAGTAACGATGTTCTCTAGAACATCCTCAACACCCAAACCGGTCTTCGCTGAACAGCGAGTTGCTTCCAGGGCGTCGATACCAACGATTTCTTCAATCTCTTCTGCTACGCGCTCAGGATCGGCTGCTGGTAGGTCAATCTTGTTCAAGATTGGCACTACTTCCAGATCCATTTCGATGGCGGTGTAACAGTTAGCCAATGTCTGGGCTTCTACCCCTTGGCCGGCATCAACTACCAGCAGCGCACCTTCACAGGCCGCCAGGGAGCGAGATACTTCGTATGAGAAGTCTACGTGTCCCGGGGTGTCGATAAAGTTAAGCTGATAGGTTTCACCATCTTTGGCTTTATAGTCGAGCGTCACGCTCTGAGCCTTGATGGTAATACCGCGTTCGCGTTCAAGATCCATGGAATCAAGAACCTGAGCAGCCATTTCACGATCGGAAAGGCCGCCACAGACTTGAATCAGACGGTCGGATAGGGTCGACTTACCATGGTCGATATGTGCAATAATCGAAAAGTTACGAATGTGCTTCATGAATTGGCGTGACTAACTCGTGATTAATAAATGAATGGGATCTACAGATCAAGTTGACGGATTCTACCGAATTTCGCCGCTAGTCGCTATCTTTCGATGCGCCATTTATCGCCAACTCTGCAGAAACCGGACTTCCCAGTACCCGAATAAGGTGAGGTTTGTAGGCTAAATCCCCTTCAACCCGCACCGCCAGACGCCTTGCCAGCCATAAACCAAAGGCTGCACAGCCAAGCGCAGTCAGGATCACTCCCAACTCTCCGCCACCAGCCAGCACCACAAACCACCACTGGCCCAGTGCTGCACCTAGCACTAAGCATAGCAAAGGCAGCACATAAACCAGTGCGGCGGAATGAAGCATACTGCGTTCGGACAAACCGATTTCGACCACATCACCGACCTTGGCCGGTTTATCGGTCGCTATTTTGAGTTGGTGCTGGCGTCCCGGCAATGCCTTGCTGACAATGCCGGTACCGCAGCTATCGCGGGAAGCACAGCTGCCGCAACTCGTTTGCTGCTGGCAGCTGACAGTGATCTCGCCGGGCTTGGCAGCAATCACTTCAGCGAGGGAGCGCATCATGGGGTTTGGCTCCCCGCCGCATCAAACACCACAGACTCCGCCACCCGGCGTGCTGTTGCTGGAGGGATGTCCCCAACCACCGTGACTTCTTTGTCGTTCATCAGATAGCTGTGCAGGGTACGGCGGCCTTGGCGCACCAATTGCTCCCTAACAGTAAAGTTATCTGCCGAAGAGATATAAATGGAGAAACTGAACAGGCCATCGCTGTACATTTTGCTCTCGACTGGGCGCTCGGTCATCATCAGCCGGTGACGGTTACGGGAAATCGACTCGAACCCTTGCGGCAGCCAGTTCACCTGCCAATCAAGTTCGGCCTGTGGCTGAGGAGGTAGTTGCACTACGGCGGGTAGCTCAACCGTTTTCAGGCTTTTCAGTACATCGGCCACTTTCGGGTTGATGACATACGATACCGCGCGGTACTGCTCCAGCGGCTCGCCGTCACGGTCCAGCAAGTCGGCACGCATCACCAATTTGCTGCGAGTATCAATCCACAACAGGTAGGAATAGCGGGCACCATCTTTAGGCGCAATCCGCACCACATCACAGGCTACGCCTGCCTCTCGGGCACGCCCCATCGAGATAAAGTCGTAGTAGCCAGCCAGCTCATTGATGTCGGTTTTCATGATCGGCGGCAAGGGCGCCACCATCTTGTTGCTGTCGATGGTGAACGGGTCCAACCCTGGTTCGAAGTAGCTAACTTCATCACCTCGCTGGATCACCTCACGGGGTGGGCCACTGAGGTAAACAAGGTGTGCATAGGTCTCGCCATCTTCCAGAGCATGGCGATAACGCAGGGGTTCGATACTGTTTTTCTTGATTAAGATATACGACAGCTCATAACTGAGCTTACGGCTAGCCTCGTCCATTTGATGCAACAAAGCCTCGGCAGAAGAAACTGGTTCTTCCGCAGAGGCTTGGCACGGCATCGCGAGGCTGACCAGTGTCAATACACCGACCAGGAGTCTCTTCATTTATCCGCCATCGATTAATTCACTTCGAGCATAGTACGGTCAATAGAACCGTCTTCCGCGTTGAGTCGAAGCTGTAATTCATAATCCTGTAGCATGGCATTGATGCGGCGACGTTGTTCCATCACCTGCTCTTCACTCGGTCCGGCATGGCGGTTCGAGCGAACAGAATCACGTGTCAAACTTACAGGTTCAGCAGTGCCCGCAAACGGAATAGTTTCTAAAACGGGTAGTTGTGCTTCCCCTGTCGACGTAGTCAAAGACTCTTCACCGCCGTTGTATTGTTGGACACCAACAATCACTGCCAGAGAAACACTTGCGGCAACCGCGACCTGTCCGAATTGGGTTAACCAAGCCGGCATTTTACGTTTGGCTTGCTGAGGTGTCGGCTGAGATTCCTCAACCCGCGCCTCACGCGCCGTGGCAATCGAGACCACAGAGGCAGGCTCTGCCTGTATCTGACCTGTATGAGCAGGTTCATCTTCCAGCGCCAGTGCTACCTTAGCCGCAATATCCCATTCCTTGTTTTGCGGTGCTTCCCCGCGCATCACATCACCAATAAGGTTGAAGTTCCGCCAGGTCTGCTGACTGTCTTCATCGACAGCCAATGCATTAATAATGCCCTGATCCAGCTCTTCGCCATCAAGCAATGACGAGATTTTTTCTTTATCAGCCATCTTTTTCACCGTTTGGCCCAACACTATCGCTGTGTAAGAGGTCGAATACGTTTTTCAACCGCCTCTCGCGCACGAAATATTCGGGAGCGAACTGTACCGACGGGACACCCCATGACCTCTGCAATTTCCTCATAGCTTAAGCCTTCCAGCTCGCGTAAGGTGATCGCAGTTTTGAGATCATCCGGTAATCCTTCAATGGTACTGAAAACTACCCGCCTTAATTCATCAGACAACATTTGGTTCTCAGGGTTCGAAATTTCTTTCAGTGCATTGCCACTTTCATAATATTCCGCATCCTCTGCATCCACATCGGAGGCAGGCGGACGGCGCCCCTGAGCCACTAAATAGTTTTTTGCTGTATTGACAGCAATACGATACAGCCATGTATAAAACGCACTCTCCCCCCGGAAGGTAGGCAAAGCCCGGTACGCCTTAATAAATGCTTCCTGAGCGACATCCGGCACATCACCAGAGTTGCTGACATATCTGGCAACCAGGTTGCACACTTTGTTCTGGTATTTCACTACCAGTAAGTTAAATGCCTGCTTGTCACCACGCTGTACCCGCTCAATTAATACCTGATCAGTTTGCTGCTCGCTCATTCGAGCGTGTACTCCTATATCAATTTCACCCGCACTTTTATCAGTTGTTCCGGCTAAAAACCAAAAAACAAACTCTTCTTGCTAGTACACCTTGTGCCAAACCCGCCTAGCTATGACGGGCATGCTCAATCAAAACAATATGATAAAAATGTATGAGCGTGAGCACTATTTAAGACCCGGGGTTACTGGCAAAGTTCCCGACGAAAACATAATTTCTCAATAATAGTGCGCGATTTTTCCATTGTATTAAAGCAGTATGACTGCTCGATGCACGCTTTGATAACGCTGATTTGTGCATTATATCGCTTATGAAGGGTGATTTGTGAACCATCCGTCAAAAATGAACAAAATGAGTGGAATTTGGTAAGATAGTGGGATTACCACAGGGATATGAAATCATTATGAACGAAAACCGTGAACATCAATGCGATGTACTTGTTGTTGGTAGTGGTGCAGCAGGACTGTCACTGGCCCTTCGACTGGCACCCATGGGTAAAGTGATCGTCCTGAGCAAGGGACCGCGTAGCGAAGGGGCAACCTTCTATGCCCAAGGCGGCATTGCCGCTGTCTTCGATGAGTCTGACAGTGTCGACTCCCACGTCGAGGACACCCAGATTGCCGGTGCACATTTATGTGACGAAGACGTAGTGCGCTTCATTGCCGAGAATGCCAAGCACTGTGTCCAATGGCTGATCGATGGCGGGGTCCCATTTGACCGCGAGGAAAGCGACAGCGATGATGCGCCGCGTTACCATTTGACCCGCGAAGGTGGGCACAGCCACCGCCGTATTCTTCACGCTGCCGATGCCACCGGAATGGCAGTACAGAATTCATTACAGGATAATGTTCACAACCACCCAAATATCGAGGTGCTGGAACGCCATAATGCCCTTGACCTGATCACCAGCCACAAACTGGGCCATACCGACCAGCCGAACCGGATACTGGGAGCCTATGTCTGGAACCGTAACCTCGAAGCGGTAGAGACGGTCAGAGCCAAGTTTGTCGTACTGGCAACCGGTGGGGCCTCTAAGGTCTACCAATATACTTCCAACCCGGATGTTTCATCTGGTGATGGCATCGCCATGGCCTGGCGTGCAGGTTGCCGTGTCGCCAACCTCGAATTCAACCAATTCCACCCTACTTGCCTGTTCCACCCAGACGCCCGTAACTTCCTGCTCACCGAAGCCCTGCGCGGTGAAGGCGCCTACCTGCGCCGCCCGGACGGTTCACGGTTTATGAAAGATTTCGATGAACGGGGCGAACTGGCTCCACGCGATGTGGTTGCCCGCGCCATCGACTTCGAAATGAAGCGCCTCGGTGCCGATTGCATGTACCTCGACATCAGCCATAAACCGGCCGAGTTCGTCACCAAGCACTTCCCGACTATTTACGAGAAGCTGCTTACCTTCAGTATTGATATCACCAAAGAGCCAATCCCTATTGTTCCTGCCGCCCACTACACCTGTGGCGGTGTTGTTGTCGACAAACAGGGCCAGACCGACCTTGATGGCCTATATGCTATCGGCGAAGTGAGCTATACCGGCCTACACGGCGCCAACCGTATGGCCTCCAACTCATTGCTGGAGTGTGTGGTCTATGCATGGTCAGCGGCTGAAAGCATTGCTGAAAAAATGGCAAGCGTCGAGTTGCCGCCTTCCCTGCCTTGCTGGGATGAAAGCCAGGTCAGCTGCTCTGATGAAGAAGTCGTGATCCAGCACAACTGGCACGAGCTGCGCCTTTTCATGTGGGACTACATGGGCATTGTCCGTACTACCAAGCGTCTTGAGCGAGCCATGCGCCGTATCCAACTACTCAAAGACGAAACCGACGAGTACTACAGCAACTTCAAAGTATCGAACAACCTGCTCGAGCTGCGTAACCTACTTCAGGTTGCCGAGCTGATGGTCCGTTGCGCCCTAGAGCGAAAAGAAAGCCTCGGCCTGCACTATACCCTCGATCACCCGGAAACGTCGGGCGAGGCCAAACCAACGGTATTGGTCCCAGAGCAGCTATAACAACCTAAGAGCAATTGCAGGAATAACGGGTAAAAAAGCGGGCGCACAAGCGCTCGTTTTTTATTCGGATATAGCCCGATAGTGATGGGAATATAGCGCCAGCGAACGATAGCCGGAGTGATTACAACTATCGGGGCAAATCGGTAACCACCTTCGGCCACCCTCCCCCTCAAGATGCCACAGTAAAATCTGGGAGGTACGAATTCGAACGGTACGTAAAGTCCAAACTTGGCCCTGCCAACGAATGTCCCCCGGCCCAGAAATCTGTAACCGTCCTACCAAATTGCAGACATCGACTAGACGTTTACCCCACTCATCTATCAACCACCAGGCGATGGTGAAAAAGGCCGGCAGAGGCAGTGTCTGGCGCAACACACAGAGCGCCAATAGAAGCAGCGCGCTGGCATATAACAATGCAAGCGCGCCGATTAATCGGTAGGAGGGTGTTAGGGTAAGATCAGCGAAGCTTGCTGTTGTTGTGGGCGACAATTTTATCGACCATAGCGGCATGAGCCGGGTTTTCACTGCGGCCGTGCTGCATCATCCAAGTAAACAGATCCGGATCATCACACTTCAGGAGGGAGACAAAATCCAGTTGCTCTTGCTCAGAGAGCGAATCGAAACACTCTTCGAAAAACGGCATGATAATGACATCCAACTCCAGCATACCGCGGCGGCATGCCCATTTAACCCGTGCTTTTTCGTCTGCACTCAACATTTTACAACCTCATTACTGATCCTGGGGCAGCCAGATAAAGGCATCAATAAACAACAATGGCCCCGGGCGTTAACAATGCCCACCATACTAGCAGCCTGTCTGGCCAGCGACCATGAGGTAGCACAAACATTGCCTCAAGTTGAGAGCTGGGATCGATTTTGCAAGGCTTGCCCTATTCAGCCAGTGCTGCCCGCAATATCTGACCCGCTTCCTTGGGTATTATGCTGACAAATTCCAGCAGGCGCTTTAACATAGAGAAAATTAATCGCACATCATCTTTCAACGTCTCTCAACTGGAAGTCTTATGAGCAACTGGTCTGAAAACCTCAACTTTGATCGTATCTCCCTATCTTCGGGCGATGCCCTGCCTTCACTCGCTCTTATTGAGCTCTCTAACTGGGCACTGGTAACCCTGATCGGTGATGACAAAAAATCATACCTGCACGGCCAGGTAACCTGTGATGTCGTCGGCCTTGCTGCTGACCAAAGCACATTGGCCGGCCACTGCGATGCCAAGGGCAAGCTTCGTACAGTATTCCGCCTATTCCACCATAATGATGGCTATGGTTTCCTCCAGCGCCGCAGCATCATGGACACCCAGTTACCTGAACTGAAAAAATACGCCATTTTCTCCAAGGTCGATATCGAGGCCAGCAACGATATCCTACTGGGTATTGCAGGTAGCGAAGCCGATACGCAGGTCGCGCAACTGTTTGGTGGTGAAGGCGATGTCCGTGCTATCGATGGCGGTACTGCAGTGAAGGTCGACAGCCAACGCTGGTTACTCGCACTCAATACCGAGGCTGCAGGCGTTATTGCCAACAAACTTGCTGATTCTGCTGTCCTTAGCGATGACAGTTTGTGGGATCTGTACGATATCCTTGCGGCGATCCCGCGCGTGGATACGGCAACCGAGCTCGAGTTCATCCCGCAGGCAGTGAACCTGCAGGCGCTGGACGGCATCAGCTTTACCAAAGGTTGCTACACCGGCCAGGAGACAGTAGCCCGTGCCAAGTACCGTGGTATCAACAAGCGTGCAATGTACATCGTCAGCGGACCTGCAGAAAACGGCCCGCAGGCAGGTGACAGCCTGGAGCGCAGCGTCGGCGAGAACTGGCGTAAAGGCGGTACCATTGTCGCCGGCTACCAGTTTAACGATGGCCAAGCTACCGCGTTGGTGGTTCTGCCAAACGATCTGGATGAAGGCACGACTTTCCGCCTAGCCGGCACCGAAGGTGTATGGCAACAGCAAGCCTTGCCATACTCACTGGATGACAGCCAATAAGCTATGAATACCCCGGTTACCCATTACCTGGATAAAGAAGGCGTGGAATACCGCCTTCTTCCCCATAGCCAGCCCGCTAAAACCATTGAGGAAGCAGCCCGCGAACGCGGGGTTGACCCACAGCAGATGGTCAAGTCTATCCTGCTGCGGGATATGGGAGGGTTCCATGTGCTGGCCTGTGTACCAGGCCCGGCCCAAGTTGATCCAAAAAAAGTACGCGCCATGTTCGGCTGCCGCCGGATGACCTGCGCTGATGCCAGCGACGTCGAGAAAGTCACCGGCTTGGTGATAGGCACCGTTGCCCCTATTGGGCTCAAGCGCCCATTGCCCGTTATTTTTGATCACCAAATCACCGCCCATACCCTGGTCAATATCAGCAGTGGCGATCGTATGGCGGGCGTCGAGCTAGCTATCGATGATCTGCTGGTACTGTGTGATCCGCTGTTTGCTGATATCTGTCGTTAAACTGGAGAGGCATGAACAATATCAATTGGCGAGGCATTGACCTCAATCTGCTGGTCGCTTTCTCGGCGCTGATGGAAACCCGAAGTGTCACCAAGGCCGCCGCCAAATTGTCTATCGGCCAGTCGGCCATGAGCCACAATTTATCACGGCTGCGTGCCCTACTTGATGACCCTTTGTTCGAGCGCCGCGGCCACCAGATGATCGCCACCGAAAAAGCCATCGAACTCACCCCGGTTGTTGAGCATATCTTGCAACTGGTCACCAGCGAGATCCTACAGCCGGACAAATTCTCTGCTGACGAGTATCAGGGCACCTTCCGGATAGGCCTGACCGACTATGCCGAACTCTTGTTTGCCCCTGCACTGTTCGATGCGATCCGCCAGGCTGCCCCGCACAGCCAACTCAGCTTCTGCAATGTCGATCGCAACAACTACCAGCAGGCTACCGAGAGCCAGAAAATCGATCTGATCATCGGCTCAATGACCAACCTGCCCCATGAATTCGACAGCCAATACCTGTACACCGAAGATCATGTTTGCCTGTTCGACGCCAAGGCAACGGGCCTAACTTCACCCATTGATCTGGCGCGCTATATCCAGACGCCACAAGCCTTGGTGTCCCCTGACGGCAAACTGCAGACCAATGTCGATAGCCAGTTACAGCAACAAGGGTTCCAGCGCCAGATTGCGGTGGGCTCCAGCAGTTTCCTAACCATCCGCCACCTATTGAGCGGACGGGATCTGTTATGCGTTGTTTCTACCCTGATGGCCAAGCTCGATGTCTTCCATGATAACCTGAGCCAGTGCCGCCCCCCTGTTGATATCCCTGACTTTGATATCAATATGCTGTGGCTGCGCCGTAACACCAACCACCCCCGCCTAGAGTGGCTACGCCAGTGTGTGGGGGATGCGGTTACCCAGCGGGTCGAAGAGCTACGCAAAGCCAGTTAACGTTCACAAAAAAAGCGCAGATCACTCTGCGCTTTTTCATCCCATCGTCGGTCACTTTTTCGACTCTGGCTCACTGATTTGGTAGAGCTTATGTTCGTCACACGGCTCCTTACAGCCGCATTCCTTGTCAACCCCGACATTAGCAAGGCCGCCACAGCTCCCCTGGATCGCTTTCTTGCGAAAAACCCAGCCAATCGCCATCGCACCAATGACCAGTAGAAAAATCAGCACCGTCAACAAATAGGTCATAGCTTGAAACCTCCAATCTTGGTCAGTCCCTGCAAGTTGGTATTACCGCTGACTGTCATTCCTATTTTAGCGGGTTTCACGGCTTTCTTGCTGCCGCAGCCACAACCGCAGGCACCTTTCTCTCTTTTGCAAGGCCGTCCCTGATCCGCTGATAGCAGTGGCTCACGGTAGGCTTTCCCGACAAGGACATCTTGAAGCGGTGTCCTATTGGGTACCCGGAATACCTCAAATCCAGCCCCTAGCAAACGAGCTAGCGAGCGCTGGCCAGCATTACCAAGCAATATTGTTTTTACATTGTGCGCAGCCAGTTGGGCCTGAAGCTGCTTTTTATGCTTGCAGCTTACCGCTTTGCGTCCCTGGTTAACTAACTCGGCGATCTGCTGCCCTTGATCGTCAAAAACAACAAAGCTGGCGGCTTTTCCGAAATGCCCCGCAACTTCATGGTTGGGGGTGACAGCAATGGCTACTGACATGATGGCTCCTTTTCATTATCTGACTGGACCTGAGTATCCAGCTCTAGCGCCATCCCCTTAACCAGAGCGGTTGCTACTTTGTGCCTTGCCAATGACACGATATTGCCCAACGTCTGGCGGGAAACCCCAAGCTCACGGGCAGCGTCTTGCTGGCTGAGGCCATTAAGGTCAACTAACCGCAATGCTTCGAGCTCATCGGCGGCCAATGGCAGAGCTTCTAGCGCTGACATCGGCACCCCATTGGGCTTAAAACAGCTGTAAGCTGGCCGGCATCTGATCCGGCGCTGGATTTTCGGTCTAGGCATAGCTCACTAATAAGTTGATGGCTAAAAAACGTTATTATTGGCATATGCCAATAATAATCTTTGATCCAAAGCAGCTTTCTTGCTGATCAGTCCAGTTATCACAATCAGCATTTTCCTCTATGTGGCACGAAGCAATACATTTTACCGCTTGTAATTTAGATGCTTTTTTCATCACTTGAATCGATGTATTTTTGCTCATTCAGCCAGGCAATAATTCTAAGTCTCTAAAAGTACTAAACTAAATGAATAACATGCACCCAAGCGTGAATAATTTCCTGGCTCAATCACTTAATTCTCAATGTAAAATAAAAGAATAAAAACCCAACCAAGCCACGTCAGAAAAAAGAAATATCAAACAGAGGGTTATTTAACATCCCTATTATGCTGAAGACGTCACAAAAGCAGCATGCGCATTGTTTTATAATTCACACCGTCAGAAACAACAAGGAAAGGTTGGCTAACTATGCGGATGTTCAAACGCTACGTGCCCAAGATGATCGCCAAGCACGTAAGTCGTTTATTCAGTGGAAGGATCTACATTGACGGTCGGGGCGGCTATGAGTTCAACAACGGTCAGTTGCTAGTACCAGTGAAGGCACAGCAACGGCATTACCAAACGGTAAGTGAAATCAATCAGGAAATTCGCCGCCTCAAGGACTGCTAATCTCGCAAGCAAAAGAAAAGCCCATCAAGGGCTTTTCTTTTATCTACCAGCCAATAAAACGTTATCAACTAATCATCTTCATCGACCAGATCCGTGTAGCTATCGGCATCGAGCAAATCGGCAAATTCCCCTTCGTCTTCCACCTTGAGCTGGAACAACCAGCCATCACCGTAGGGATCACTATTAACTAGCTCTGGCGAGCCTTCTAAGTCTTCATTGATAGCAATCACAAAGCCCGATAATGGTGCGTAGATATCCGAAGCCGCCTTGACCGATTCAGCAACCGCGCAGTCTTCACCTGCTTCAGTCGCCGCATCAATTTCCGGCAAATCAACAAACACCATATCACCCAATAACGACTGGGCATGATCAGTCAGCCCAACGGTAAAGACCCCGTCACCTTCGGGGCGGACCCATTCATGGGTATTGGTATATCTCAACTCAGAGGGAATATCGCTCATAGTAAACTTCCTTATGAAAGCCTGCCTATCGCCACTCTCAATATGGGCCAGCAGTATCAGTGATCGCACGGGAGAGCAAAAGCGAGTATTTGTTGTGGCTAACAAGCTGAAAAATAATGCCTGGGCCGGTTACTGCCAGCTCTGTTTTTTCCTGATATTTAATGTAGGAGAAAATAACTAAATTGGATAACAATTTTTTGTCATTTCCCTAAACGAAAGTACAGAGACAAAATTAAGGTTCTGTTTTGAAAGCCTTAATGGGCTTAGCAGACAATATAGCAATAGCAGGCACAAAAAAACCGCCTGACGACGGTTTTCATTTCTAGCCTGCTAGCAGATCACCATGGTCAGTAGCGAGCCAACTCCGGCAGCTCACCGCTTAACCCCAAGGCACGGCGCATAAACTCATCCTTCAAGCCCGGCGCTTTGTCGGCAATCAGCATTCCCAGGTCTCGCACCAACTTTTTCGCTGGGTGGCGACCATCAAACAAGTCCCTGAAACCTTGCATCGCCGCAATCATTTTAGCCGCCTCCGCTTTACGCCAGCGCTCGTAATGGCGCAGGTGCCCATGGCGGCCAATATCTTTCTCAGCCAGCCACAGTTGCTTTAGCTCCTGGGCCAAGCTCGCCGCATCCAACAAGCCAAGGTTTACCCCCTGACCTGCCAGCGGATGGATAGTATGCGCTGCATCACCAACAAGTGCCACACGCTCGCGGACAAAGTCACGGGCATAACGCATCTTGAGCGGGAAGGCCCGGCGCTCTCCCTCGACCTTGCAAAGGCCAAGGCGATTGTCGAATGCTGTGGTCAGACGCTTGTTGAATTCCTGCTCGGGCAATTCGCACATGCGACTGGCTTCTTCCGGCGGCAGTGACCATACAATAGAGCACAGGTCCGGCTCAGCCAGAGGCAAGAAGGCCAACGGCCCTTCCGGACGGAAAACCTGACGGGCGGTATCTTGGTGTGCTTCGCTACAGCGAATATTGGCCACCAAAGCACTATGGCCATAATCCCAATGGGTCAGGGGAATATCCAACTGCTGGCGAACCCAAGAGTTAGCACCATCAGCCCCTACCACCAGCTTAGCCGTGAGGTTTTTGCCCGACTCAAGGCTCAACCATGCTTCGCTCTCGCCAAAGGCAATACTCTGGCAACGCTCCGGCGCCAACAGGGTTACGTTAGGCAGTTGCTTGACACAATCCATCAATGACAGCTGGATCACCCGGTTTTCAACGATATGGCCCAAATCAGGCTGAGCCAACCGCGCTGCATCAAAGGCAATATTTGCAAAGCTATCCTGCTCCCAGACCTGCATCTTGCTATATGGCGCCATCCGCCGGGCAGCAATCCCTTCCCAAGCGCCAACACGACGTAGGATTCGCTCACTGGCACGGCTCAACGCCGATACGCGGACATCTGGAAGCTGTGCCAACTCAGGTTCAGGCAACTTGCCTTCGATTACCGCCACCCGCAGTTCGGTATCTGCCAAGGCTGCCGCGAGAGTAAGACCGACCATACCGCCGCCGATAATAGCGACATCAACACTTTGCATCATGATTATCTATCTACCTGTCCCATCGCCCGCCTAACCAGCGGGGCTTTCAATACATCAACACAGTCCATCGCCATTAGGCCAAGGTTACGACCGGCAACAAAAGGCATGCTGTCGTTGGCGAACACACCAACCAGCGCAGCAGTCATTCCCACCGTTGCCTCACGATCCGGCTCTCTGCGCTGGCGATAACGACTCAGGGCCGGGGTATGCCCGGCATCACCTGATAGTGCCCACTCCTTGCAGACTTCCTCGGCTAGGCTCATCACATCACGTAAACCAAGGTTAAAGCCTTGGCCGGCAATCGGGTGCAGGGTCTGCGCTGCATTGCCAACCACTGCAACCCGATGCGAGGTCAAACGTTGGGACTGGCGCAACAAGAGCGGGTAGGCATGACGCACACCGGTTTGACTCAAGCGGCCCAACCGCCAACCAAATGCCTGCTGCAAATTTGCAAGGAACTCAGCGTCGCTCCAGCCCATCACTTCATCTTGCACGTCCGGGCGGATGCACCACACCAAGGAGCTCCGCCCCTCAGACATTGGCAGCAAGGCCACCGGCCCATGCGGGGTAAAACGCTCAAATGCCCTTCCTTGATGTGCCTCATCAGTGCTGACATTGGCAATTACCGCCACTTGGTCGAAATCGTGCTCACTGCGGCCTAACCCCAGCATGTCACAGACTGAAGACAAAGCACCGTCTGCTGCCACTACCAAGCGGCTCTGCAATTGCTCACCATTGTCCAGCACCAAGTCCACACCGTTCTGGTAGCGCTCGATCTCGGCGATCCTCGAAGGGCATAGCAGATCAACCTGATCAAGCTTTGCCAGATTTTGATGGAAAATCCGGCCAGCATCCGCCAGCTCAACCACATACCCCAAGGCATCAACAGCCTGCTCACGGGCATCGAGATGGACCATCCCCGCATGGCCGCGATCGGAAACATGGATCTGGGAAATAGCCGTCGCTACAGCTGATAATGCCTGCCAGCAGCCTATACTATCCAGCAACTGAGCCGAGCCTAGTGACAAGGCGATACTGCGTGCATCATAGCCAGGGTGGTGATCCAGCTTCGGCTCCACCGCTTCTACAACAGCAATCTTGAGCTTGCTGCCACCGAGTTTATCCAATGCTATTGCCAAGGTTGCACCGGCCATTGCACCGCCGGCTATCACGACATCGTACTGCTTCACATCCGTCCCTTAACTGTCAATCCTGCACTTAGTGAAGAGTTGGCTTGTCTGCTGCTTCATCTTCAACATCACCGCGCTGGCTCAGGCCAACCAAACACGTCAGCACGCATTCCGGCACATAAGCCACCACATTGTCGAACAGCATTGCCTGCTCTTGCATATCTTCATCTTCGTCGATACCCAACTGGGCAATCTCTTCCAAGGCAGCAACGGCTTCCGTCAAATCATCAGACAATTGCTTCTTGTCCATGCCCATCAGACCAAGGCCAGAGATAAAATTGGTCACCCACTCGCTCAGGGCCTCTGCGCGGAGCATCAGTTCACTCCCCTCAGCAGGCAACAGCACCTCCACATCAAACTCCATCTCGGCCAACTCTGCTGCAGTCGAAGTAAACAAAGTCTGGGTCAAACCGCCCAACTCGGCCGACGCGGCATCGAATACCGAGCGAACCACCATTTTTGCGCCATCGGTCAGCGCATCACCTTGGTTGGCATAGTCGCTAACCGGTGCCAGCCATTGCTCTCCGTCAACAGCCATACCACCACAAATCATCCCGCAGAGAAGGCCATGCAACTCCGACGGGGTCACGGCCAAGCCTTGCTCTTTCAGCATTGGCTCCAGGGTTTCGTAGGCTGGAAGTTTTACGTCGCTCATGGGCTGTTCACCTTATTGTCGTGGGTGTAAATCGTCTTTGTGGTATGCTACCACTTAACCAAAAGATCAGTCACTCGGCATTTATAGAGTCTGAGGCTGATGTTTGCCTCAATCTGGTTAATATCTGATTAATTAGACAGATTTAGGTCTAAAGCATGACGGGCCCGCTTGCATGTTGATAGGGCTTTTTCTATATTGGGCACTCCTAGTGCGTATCGCAGCGGAATGCCAAATTGGACGATCTGGCACGGAGCAGATTAAACATTTATGAGTAACCAGGCAGTAGAAATTCAGGTATATGGCCGCACCTTCAAGGTGAATTGCCCAGCAGGCCAGGAAGACGCCCTGCGTGCAGCAGCCGCCGATTTTGATCAGCGCTTGAAAGATCTTTCCGAACGGACCAAGATCACCAACGCCGAACAACTGCTAATGTTTACCGGTTTGAACATTTGTAACGAGTTGCATAGCGAACGCCAAGAACAACAACGCAATGCTGAAAAACTATCCAATAGAATCAATGAGATGGAAGATTTATTGGAGAAAGCATTGCAATATCAGCCAAAGCGTTGATAATGAATTGACCCTGGGGTGTGCGTCAGCGGATTAACGTCCCCGAGCCGATAAGCAAAAACCCAGGATCAGCTTTGATTAGCTATTGAGCATGCTCGGCCCGTACCGAGAAGCCTACGGTTAATGTTGCTGATCCACCTTGAACATCTGGTTCAAGGGCCACAATTCGCAACGGCACCTTGGGGCATACCTTTTCAGATGAGCCAGCAGCACTATCCATGCTGAGAGCCATCAACCTTCTTTCCCACAGAACCTTTTGTCACTGGACGACCTATGAGATCTGCGGTTCCTGCATCAGCCACTCGGCAACAACTTCGCAAACAAACACGAGAGCGCAGGCGCCAGCTAACCCCTGCCCAGCAGACATTAGCAGCCCAGGATTTACTCGAGCATTGCAAGCAGGCCACCAGCCTCCTTGATGCCCAGCACATTGCCTTATACCTTGCCAATGACGGCGAATTAAATACGATGCCGATTATCGAGTGGTTGTGGCAGCAAGGCAAAGATGTCTACCTGCCGGTCCTGCACCCGTTTTGCAAAGGGCACCTGCTGTTCCTCCACTACACACCTACAACGCGCATGACGACCAACCGTTATGGTATCCAAGAGCCTGCACTGGACATCCGGCTTGTAAAACCTGTCCCAGAGCTAGATGTTATCTGTACCCCCTTGGTCGCGTTTGACAATACCGGCCAGCGCCTTGGTATGGGAGGCGGCTATTACGATCGCACCCTTAGCCTGTGGCATAACGAACAACGCGGCCCGCGCCCGGTCGGCCTGGCCCATGATTGCCAACAAGTCGACAGCCTGCCTTTCGAGGCTTGGGATGTACCGCTACCAGAAATCATCACCCCGTCATACCACTTCCATTGGTAAGTACCCGCTAACCTTATAGGCCAAGCCAATATATCGGTTGATTATCCACCGACCGACGCAAACGTTTGGTTTTTCTGTGCCACATCGCACCACTTAACCCTATGTTATTAATAGAATTGTCTTTTTTCTCCAACTAAGGTTGCGGTTATCGAGCCAGATAGGGACTGACGCCAGACAGTGATTTGGCTATAATCAGCGCTCCGCGCAACGTTTGTCATCACTAGGAGATAAGCATGACACAAGATGAAATGAAAAAAGCTGCTGGCTGGGCTGCTCTAGAATACGTTAAGAAAGGCAGCATTGTCGGTGTCGGTACTGGCTCGACGGTTAATCACTTCATCGATGCTTTGGCTACCCGCAAAGAAGAAATCAAAGGTGCAGTATCAAGCTCTGTCGCTTCAACCGAGCGCCTTGAGAAAATCGGTATCCCAGTATTTGATGCCAACGAAGTGTCTAGCCTTGATATTTATGTTGACGGCGCAGACGAAATCAACGGCGAATACGACATGATCAAAGGCGGTGGCGCAGCCCTGACCCGCGAAAAGATTGTTGCAGCAATTGCCAAGCAATTTATCTGTATCGTCGATGACACCAAGCAGGTAGATGTACTAGGTAAATTCCCATTGCCAGTAGAAGTTATCCCAATGGCTCGCTCTTACATTGGCCGTGAGCTGGTGAAACTAGGTGGTGATCCGGAATACCGCGAAGGCTGTGTGACTGACAACGGCAACGTGATCCTTGATGTCCACAACATGGCAATCACCGATCCAAAAGCAATGGAAGACAAAATCAACGCCCTGCCAGGCGTGGTGACCGTTGGCCTATTTGCCCACCGTGGTGCTGACGTACTGCTTGTTGGTAGCCCTGACGGCGTGAAAAAATTCGAAAAGTAATCGCCTAGCCCCTTTTTTGCCTTGGTATACAAGGCAAAAGGCGCTTTATGCGTTACCCACTTTCAAAACGGCATAATATATGCCGTTTTTTATTATCAATCCTGTAATATTCTTACCCATTCTGGTCATTTTTTGGTAACTTAACTGTCAGCATGTAAGCAATACGAATGTGGTGCTCATGGACAGCCCGTACACAGGAAATCTATTCCTTCCTTTTCCTGCCAATGCCCGGCTCCCATGAGCCCCTCAGCCCCCAGCGTTAAGGATGAGTATCAATGGCTAAAGTTTCACTGGAAAAAGACAAAATAAAGATCCTGCTGTTAGAAGGTGTCCACCCTTCTGCAATCGAGGTGCTACAGCAGGCGGGCTACAGCAACATCGAATACCACAAAGGCTCCCTATCCGGTGACGAACTGCTCTCCGCCATTGAAGACGCCCATTTCGTTGGCATCCGCTCCCGTACCCAACTAACTGAAGAAGTCTTCAGCGCAGCGCAAAAGCTGATTGCCGTCGGCTGTTTCTGTATCGGTACTAACCAGGTTGACTTGGATGCTGCTGCCAAGCGCGGTATCCCAGTGTTCAATGCCCCGTTCTCCAATACCCGAAGCGTGGCTGAGCTGGTTCTGGGGGAAATCCTGCTGTTATTGCGTGGTATCCCTGAGAAAAATGCCAAGGCGCACCGTGGCGAATGGTTCAAATCTGCCGATCACTCTTTCGAAGCCCGTGGCAAGCGCTTGGGCATCATTGGTTACGGCCACATCGGTACCCAACTAGGTATCCTGGCTGAAAACCTTGGTATGAAAGTGTACTTCTACGACATCGAAAACAAACTGTCACTGGGCAATGCCACCCAAGTACCATCCATGACCGAGCTACTTAACAAGTGTGATGTGATCAGCCTGCACGTACCGGAAACGCCAGAGACCCAGGACATGATGGGTGCTGAAGAGTTTGCCCGTATGAAGCCTGGCTCTATCTTCATCAATGCCGCCCGCGGTACCGTAGTGGATATTGACTCCCTGTGCAGTGCACTGGAAAGCAACCATATTGCCGGCGCCGCTGTCGACGTGTTCCCGGTTGAACCTAAAACCAACAGCGACCTGTTCGAAAGCCCGTTGACAAAATACGACAACGTGCTGCTGACGCCGCATATCGGTGGTTCGACCCAAGAAGCCCAGGCCAACATTGGTGTGGAAGTGGCAGGTAAGATGGCGAAATACTCAGACAACGGTTCTACCCTGTCAGCTGTTGGCTTCCCGGAAGTTTCGCTGCCAGAGCACAAAGACTGCTCGCGCTTGCTGCACATTCACGAAAACCGCCCGGGTATCCTTAACCAAATCACCACTATCTTTGCCTCGGAAGGGATCAACATTGCAGCACAGTACCTGCAAACCGGCCCGGAAATCGGCTACGTAGTTATCGACGTTGAGACCGAGCGCTCAGAGCATGCCCTCACCAAGCTCAAAGCTATCGACGGCACGATCCGCGCCCGTATCCTGCACTAAGCAAGAACAACGCCCTATACGACAAAGGAGAGCGAATGCTCTCCTTTGGTTTTTGGGTCCTGGGTCCTGGGTCCTGGGTCCTGGGTCCTGGGTTGATATGACCCCCGTAAAGTAGACACGGGGGTTAATTTCTCAGTTCGTACATCATGGGA
>NZ_JACSOF010000010.1:0-68483 GCF_014349205.1 Photobacterium sp. BZF1 | reverse complement strand
GAGGAACCGCAACCGCGTAGTGTCATCAGGGTCATGGCGTTGAAGCCAATAAACAGACCGAATGTAGAGCGGCAGTCCCAACCTTCCATTATCTAACGCTGTTGTTGACAACCGGGGGAGTCCATGTAGCCGCATTAAGGTGTGAGCAGCGCTTGGCTATACTTGAGCGAAGCGAAAATGCCAAGCGTTGCGAATCACTCTTAAATGCTTTGTTAGCATGTTGCCAAAATTTTATGACCAACTTCTTCAAATTTATCTTTAATCCGTTCAAAATAACAAACTTCAAAAAAGAATGTGTACCCTCCGGTATTATTATCGGATGGGTAGCGTAAATGTTGGTCCATGAACTTAGGGTTAAACTGTTCCATATGGGCTTGGATACGTGCTCGTTCAGCTTTTGACTTTCCTGTATTTTCTCGGAAATCGAATGGTAGTTCCAGCTTGTATTCGGCTTCAGGATATAGTTCCTCATAGCGATTAAGCAGTTTATTGATTGAGTGCTCTCTGATACTTTCTTGATTTGTTTTGTTAAGTATTGCGAATTTCAGGAACAGCTCACTAGCATGCAGCATTTGATATGCTACTGCTTGTTGATACTTATCCCAAGTCTGATCGACGGAAGCAGCAACCTTTCCCAACTCTAGATATGCGAGACTCATCGTAAAATACTGTTCGTACTGATTCATTTTTTCCTCTAAATGCTAACAGCTTTATAGATTGAATGTCGCACATTTATCTTTCAACCTATCATACTCAACAATGTATGTGCGAATACCCTATAGCACTGATTTTATTTTAACTAATCATCTACATGAACCTGTGACGCAAGTGATATGTTGAAAATTTCAACATATCACTTTCTACTTTTTATCTTTCGCCCAGCTCTCAAAAACTATGCAGTACAATGTAAAGCCATTGAAACTTTTGTGAATCACAGCAAAAAAGTTAAATGCGAATTCACTCTTCCAAGAACATCGAACTAAATTATGAATTTTCCACTTAATTGGTTTAATAATGAGCAATTCACCATTCCTAGAATAAGTAAAACGACATATGTACGTGAGACGTTACAGCAAACGAACTGTCGACGCATATATTTATTGGATACGCCTATATACCCAAGTCACCTCAAGATGCTGGTGCAGCGAGAATTTATAAGCTTATAGACAAGACATTGTTTTAAAGATCTAGTGGCTCTAAATCAAGAAACAATAACGCTGTATATGAGCTTAGAAAACTCGCCCTTCGGGAGGGTGTCAGCCCATCCACTTCTTCGTTGAAGCTTTTCGAAAGGGAGTGCCATTCCTTCAAACCTTCGTCTTGAATTGAATGTGCTGACAACCCTCTGCATCCTGTACCTTGAGGTGACTTGGGTATAATACTTTTCCATCATAAGAAACACCCACAATCTATGGGACTGAGTGAAATCAACCAATATCTCACTCATCTTGCGGTTGAGAAATACGTTGCTGCTCGCACACAGTCGATAGCGCTCAATGCACTATCCTACCTTTATAACAAATTCCTCAATATACCCATTGAAACCAATTTACAGTTTAAGAAATCCAATCGTGATAAAAAAATACCTATTGTATTAACACAAAGCGAAATCACGCTACTGCTTTCCTGTATCACTCCAAAACTCTTACTGCCATTTCAGTTAATGTACGGCAGTGGTCTGAGGATTTCTGAGGTACTTCAACTCCGTTATGGCGACATAGACTATGAATATGGGTCACTGCGTATATGGCAAAGTAAAGGTGGAAAAAATCGCACTGTTACGCTTGCACACGAGTTATATCCTGCATTACAAACCCAGCAACGTTTAGTTGAGTATTATTTCAACAACGATATAACCACAGATAATTTTTCAGGTGTTTGGCTTCCCCATGCATTGAATCGAAAATACCCAAGTGCCCCCAAAGAGTTGTGCTGGCAATTATTGTTTCCTTCTAGCCGCTTGTCCAAAGATCCAGTTAACAAACGCCTTTTACGCCGTCACCACATCCATAAATCAGCACTGAATAAGGAGATTAAACGGGCCTCCAAGCAAGCTAATATCAATAAAGCTGTAACATGCCACACATTTAGGCATTCATTCGCCACACACCTGCTTGCAAGCGGCGCCGACATTCGTACTGTCCAATCACAACTTGGTCATAGCGATGTAAAGACAACGGAGATTTACACCCATGTACTGAGGAACGGGGCCTCAGGCGTAAAAAGTCCTCTTTCAAGTCTTTAGGCACGCTACCGCCCTTGGAACCTAACCCACTAATGCGGTGTTTTACTTTCAGGGATATGATACCCGTTTATCTATCTGATTTATTTGAACTGTTTCACCATCATATTGAAATATCCGTTATTTTCACATTTAACAAAGAACAGTGGCTAAGAGCGTGCACTATTGACCCGTTTCTCCCTTCTAATAGATACATACCGTGCCAGATGTATACCTTCACTATTTCGCAACCACTGTATGACCAATACTGTATACACAGGTGTTTATACAGTAGTTGATACCTGTATACAGTACTGTTCATGACTGTATTTTTGGGCTCTATATCAATTTCTACTTCTTTAATAAAAGATTCAACTCATTTTGATTACAACAATAAAATCAATTAAAACAGCACTTTAAGTATTATCCATCAACTAATCCGCGCTAAACCATGTCATATCATCCATTTATTCATGCAAAAAACACTTGCAACAGGGTCTGATTAACACTACTGTATAGACATACAGCATGTATAAATAAACACTGTTTGAGGATGATGGATTATGGCGGCTTACTTTGAACACCTAAACACAGTTTCTGCTTCTCAGGTCTACAAAGCGACTTTTAACAATTCAGCCGAGGGCGCTTCCTCTTCTCATACAGTAAGCTGCCCTATCGAAGTGTCTTTTAATGATGAAAGCCAAGCCCAACTTGCTTACTTCTTGCGTATCCTCAAGCAAGCCAGCCAACAAAACCGTTGGATCATGTTTATTGGTCAAAATGCACTGATTGATAAGAACTTGCTGAAAAGTGCGGGTATCAATTTGAACAAGGTACTGGTACTCACCAACAAGAAAGGCAAAACCGACCAGGAGTTGATGGAGAAAGCATTACGTAGTGGTAACTGCAGTGCAGTCATTGCAACAGGAGACATCCAACACTTTGCAAGTTATGCCATGCGCGAAGCGTCTGATACCGGTGCGAGCTATGCTTTTGTGATTAACCGTGACGAGAAATCGCAGATTACTTACCACTGAATTGCGCCAGCTATCACAGACTTATGCTGCGAAACCGATAGATAATTCTTTCCTATACTTACAAAGCCATCAGCAAACCTGATGGCTTTTTTGATCCAGTACAATGAATGGTGTAATTAACTATTTATTGCGTGATCTTCATCACTTTAGAAGTGCAAAACAAGAAAAATCCATCATAATACGCCTGAAAATTATAAAAATTCAGTCGTTATAACCGGATGTAAAAATGGATAAAAAACTGGGATTAGGATCGCTAACCGCTTTGGTCATCGGCTCAATGATTGGTGCGGGTGTATTCAGCCTTCCTCAAAACATGGCTGCTGTTGCCAGTCCCGCAGCAGTAATAATCGGTTGGACAATCACAGGCATTGGGATGATATTCCTTGCCCTTGCATTCCAACACCTATCACGACTCAAGCCTGAAATCGAAAGCGGTGTCTTTGGCTACGCCCAAGCTGGCTTTGGCGATTTTATCGGCTTCTGCTCGGCCTGGGGGTACTGGCTCAGCGCGATGCTGGCAAATGTCTCCTACTTAGTCATCGTCTTCAGCACATTGGGTATGCTGTTTGACAGCCCCGATATGATGCTATTCGGAGACGGTAACACCTGGATCTCGGTTATCGGCTCATCTGTACTTCTTTGGCTGGTTCATGCCTTGGTTTTGCGCGGCGTGCAAACCGCAGCGATGATCAACCTTGTTACTACCTGCGCTAAGTTGATCCCGTTGTTCCTGTTTATTTTCTCTGCCCTAATCGCTTTCCACTGGGATACCTTCGTGTTCGATTTCACTGGCCTGCATTTTGGCGAGCAGCACGATTTACTGTCACAAGTAAAAGGCACCATGTTGATTACTGTGTGGGTATTCATTGGTATCGAAGGCGCTGTGGTTGTTTCGAACCGAGCAAAAAACCGGAAAGATATCGGTCGTGCTACCATCCTTGGCCTACTCACAGCATTAACTATCTATGTGTTCGTTACCTTGCTTTCTATGGGTGTGGTAAGTACAGAACAACTCGCTACCTACCAAAACCCTTCTATGGCTAAGGTACTTACTGAAATCCTCGGCCCGTGGGGCAAATACATCATCGGTGGTGGTCTACTGATTTCTGTTTGCGGTGCATTTCTCAGCTGGACCGTTTTGGCTTCTGAGGCGCCTTATTTAGGCGCGAGAGATAAGATGTTCCCTATCAGTTTTGCCAAGCAAAATGAGGCGGGAAGCCCGGTCAACTCACTATTGTTGACCAATAGCTGTATTCAAGTCAGCCTTATCTTTGTCATGTTTGCCGGCAGTACCTATGATACGTTGCTTGCCATCGCATCAGAAATGATCCTAGTGCCATACTTCCTTGTTGGGGCTTATACGCTGAAATTGGCGATTCAACGCAAAGATCGCGGTTCTCTGTTCGTAGTAGGACTGTGTGCTAGTTTATACGGCCTGTGGCTATTGTATGCGTCTGGGCTTAATTATTTATTACTATCAGCCCTGCTCTATGTTCCTGGCCTGTACTTCTACGTAAAGGCCAAAAGAGAGCAGCAAACCCGACCATTCGTTGGTAAAGAAATGACAGCAGCTAGCTTACTGACGGCAGCAGCCTGCGTTGCGGTGGGAATGCTTTGGAAAGGTATGATTTAAAAATGCAAAAGCCAGCTTACGCTGGCTTTTCTTTAACTTGAACAACCTGTTGTTAAACTCGAAAAACGAGGTATTTAGAGCATATGCGCTCTAAGTACTTCACCCTCATCGTCTAACTTGATCATCTTGCACGCTGCTTTGCTTTCTATCTCAACGAGCTGAAACTCCTCTAGCGCATAAGGTAGCTTAATCATAAGCTCGTCAATATGCTCCGCCCGTGCAAGTCTTAGTAGACGAATCAGGTTGTTCGTATCACTTATGTTTGTTGAAAGCACTTTCAGTGCCTGCAACTGCAACTTCTCTGAGTCTGTCATTCCGTGTGGCATTGAAGAAGTCCATGTAATTTCAAATGCTGGAATTAGCGCTTTGAGCGCATCGACAAGTGTCACTCTCTGTTTGCATGATGCTGACAAGAACGTTGTGTAATCAAAAACAACATTGTCTGGATTTGAGAATTCAACTGATGTTTCCATATTCATCCTTTTAGAAACATAACCACTGTTGCTAATAACTCATGTGCATCTGGCTAAATATACCGTTAGCTAATAACCACTATACGATGAACTTAAGTATGAGCTATGTCTAATTTATGAAAATATGGCGTTGATCTGCTTTTTGCAAGCGAAAAATCAATGTGGAAATAACCGCAATACAATTGATTAACATCAATAAAACCTTAAGCACATAGTGATCACCATCTTGATAAATATAAAAATTTAATATAGCAGTAATTGATAATTTTAATAATTTACCAAGACAGCAAAGTAAAACAAAATTGCAACATAACGGCAATAAAAAACCGACATTTTATGTCGGTCTTTTTTTGAGATTATTAAACTAAAAATCAGAACTGATAATCTGATGGAATAACAACCACCCCTTTAGGTGAAATAACAAATCGCTCGGCATCTTGCTTGGGATTAACGCCAATTTCAGTGCCGGGAGGGATAACAACATCTTTATCGATAATACAATTCTCGATATGGGCTCCCTCTCCTACCACAACTCCCTCAAACACGATGCTGTTAATCACCACAGCAGCATTCTCGACTTTGACCTTGGGAAACAGAACCGAGTTTTGTGCAGAACCACCCTTAATCGCTACCCCATTGGAAATAATCGAATTGATGAAGATTCCTTCATTCCCCGCCGGCGACGATACTGTCCGCGCTGGTGGCAACTGCTGCTCGTAAGTACGGATCGGCCACTCTTTTTGGTACAAGTCCATTGGCGGATAGTATGACAGCAAATCCATATTGGCCTGATAGAACGAATCAATAGTGCCGACATCCCGCCAGTAAGCATCTTGGCTTACCCGGCCTGCCGAACCGCCAAATTGATAGGCATAAACCCGTTCACCGTCGATCAGCCCGGGAATAATATCTTTACCGAAATCATGGCTGCTTGCCGAAGATAGTGCATCTTTTTCCAATGCTTCTTCCAACGCTTTCATCGAAAAGATATAGATACCCATCGAAGCCAGGCAGGCTTCAGGGTTATTCGGGATTGCCTGAGGGTTTTCTGGTTTCTCGGTAAACGAGTAGACCCTTTGGTACTCATCAATTGACATAACACCGAAAGCATTGGCCTCTGCTTTCGGCACTTCCATACAAGCAACAGTGAGGTCCGCTTCATTCTCAACATGTTGCTTGAGCATTGGCTCATAGTCCATTCGATAAATATGATCACCGGAAAGTACAACCACATATTTAGCTTCGCTGCGGGTCAACAGGTAGAGGTTCTGGTAAATAGCATCAGCCGTGCCCTGATACCAGCTCTCTCCTGTGCGCATCTGAGGTGGGACAGCAGTAATGTATTCGCCTAATTCCGGGTTGAAGATAGACCAGCCATCACGCAGGTGTTTTTGCAGGGAATGCGATTTATATTGAGTTAATACCAACACCCTGCGCAGTCCTGAATGCAAACAGTTAGTCAGGGTAAAATCTATAATCCGGTATTTTCCACCAAATGGTACAGCCGGCTTGGCTCTATGGTCTGTTAAAGGTGACAACCTAGACCCAACTCCACCTGCCAAAATTACGGTAATCGCTTCCTTTTTCATACTCTCCCCCTAGCGCAATGTCAGATAAAGAGTTACCAGCAATATGCACGCCACAAATTGAAAAACGTAAGGCATTAATAATATTGAAATAAATCATCTGCTCTAGTTTTTTAACAACATCTTGCACCATGTTGGTGAGCCAGTTTGGGCCAATTGCACAAAAAAAGCCCTTTTGGTGTATGACCGCACCAAAAGGGCAACTTATACCTCATACAACGACAAGCACTGCTGTGTTGCCAAGGTATTGTTCATTCAAATTTGTTGTTGTTATATAAACTGTTTTCCTGCTGACATGTCGGCAGTTACGCTTATGGACGCTCGCCTGCTGCCAAACGGCGCTCGATATCGGCAACAACTTCCGGCAAATCTGCGATTGTATCTATCTGGTAATGTGCACCAGAATGGGCAAAAGCATCGATGGCTTTTGCACGAGCACCAGCAAGTGTCGCTTCGTCTGCTTGCTCAAACTCTGCTTGGGTCAGGCCTGCTTCATTACCCGACAACAGTAACGCAACTGTCCACATACCTGCGTTCAAGCCCTCGGTAATGCCGGGTACAGAGTCATCAACCTTGATGCACGCTTTCACATCAGTGACAGCAAGTTCAATCATATTCTGGAGGACCATATACGGTGCAGGGCGACCACCTGCTGCAAGATCATCCGTTGCCACTGCGCAATCTGGGCTGTATCCGTTTTCTTTTGCAGCTGGGATCAAGGCATCAAGCACAACACGAGGGTAACCCGTGCACGAACCAATCTTGATGCCCTCTTCGCGAAGGTCATCGATCACTGCTTTAGCGCCCGGGATCAAATCAGCATGCTTGCCTACTTTAGCAATCTGGAGCGGCATAAAGGTTTGGTAAATTTTATCGATATCTTCTTTTTGCATCGGCTGGCCGAACTTGTCCTGCCAACGCTGGCTAACTTCAGGCAGTTCACCCACAGCTTTGATGTGGTCCCACTTGCCTAGGCCCATAGGTACACGGGCTTCAGCCAATGAAATATCAAAGTCATACTCGCGGCGGAACGCTTCAACGAAAATGGTGGTTGGTGCAAACGAGCCAAAATCAACAACGGTACCGGCCCAATCAAAAATTACTGCCTGAACTTGCTTAGTCATTTATTCTTCCTTTTGAATCTCTTTGTTTGCTGGCAGCACGGTTGGCGACCAACAAAATATTAATATGGTTTAATAGAAAGTGATTATCTTTAACTACTGGCTTTGTACTTCGCTGATTGCTTGCTCAACCATGTCCATAGCGCGCGCCAAGTCTTCGCGATCAATGATCAACGGCGGACTAAGCTGCAATACGTTACCCTGTGACACTTTGAAACTCATGCCTAACTCAAGGCATCGATACATAACTTGCTCGGCCTCTTTCAACGCCCGCTCTTTTGACACACGGCATGTCACAAGCTCAACGCCCCATAACAAACCAACGCCTCGAACATCCCCTATCAGTGGAAATTTCTGTTTCATTCCTTCCAGACGATCGCGCATATACGCTTCGTCATTTTTGACTTTGGCTAACAAGTTCTGCTGTTCAATCACTTCAATCGTTGCCAGTGCCGCAGCACAGCCAATTGGGGATTTTTCGTGGGTGTAATGACCCAATGAAACATGCGACGCCGTGTTGTACTTATCTTTGGTGATCATAGCGGCAATCGGTACGACCCCACCGCCCAGTCCCTTACCAATACAAAGGATATCCGGCTCGATACCAAATTCCTGATAGGTGAACCAGTTTCCGCTGCGGCCCATGCCATTAGGAATATCGTCAATGATCAGCATGACATTATGCTTGTCACAGATCTCACGGATACGCTTCCAATATGCTTTGCTAGGTACCTGCACATCGGTGTTGCGGATACCCTCAGCAATAAAGGCACCGATACCGCCTTCTTTTTCGATAACGTATTCCAGGTAATCGGCATAGTGCACATCGCTCCCGTCATTGGAAGGGAATGCACCACGGTAGCTCACTGCAGGTGGGATACGTTCGACACCCGCCATAAGCGGCCCCATTCCTTCACGGAAGCACGCTTCTCCGCCGACAGAAATAGCATCGAGCGAAGCACCGTGGAATGAATCCCACAAGGAGACAACTTTGTAGTTTCCAGTCACATATCGGGCAAGCTTGAGCGCCATACCAATGACCGAGGTACCGCCAGGTGCAAAGAGCACTCTATCCAGATCGCCCCCTGCGATATCAGTCAGTTTCTTCGCACAATCAATGGCTGTCTGGTTGGTAAAACGACGCGGCGAGAAAGGCAACTCTTCCAACTGCTGCTGGATACGGCCAACGACATGTGGGTGGCCGTAACCTAACTGGTGGACATTGTTACCATGGAAATCCATGTATTTTTTGCCCGCGGCATCTTCAATGTAGATGCCGTCGGCACCAACCAATGCATCCAGGCATGGCGTCGACATCGCCTGGTGCAAAAATACCTGACTGTCTTGTTCGAGCATTTGCTGTGTTTTTTGATCGGCAATACTGTTCGTCCACGCCACACGGGCCGGAGTGATATTGGTGTCGCCTTCGCTGCGCAATGATTGGTCGGTCAAGGCTGAACTGTTAGATTGAGAGGTCGCTAGCTGTGTCATCACGCTTCCCTTATGCCCAGTACATTGCTGTTTCGATAGCATCGATCAAACGGTGCATATCTTCATTGTGTACATCGCCAATGTTGCCGATACGGAAGCAATCAGCGTTTGACACTTTACCTGGGTAGATAACAAAACCTTTTTCTTTAAGTAGGTTATAGAATGTTTTGAATTCATACCCTTGCGCTTCTGGTGAGTAGAAAGAGGTGATAATCGGTGAATGCAACGACTTATCCAGCAGGCATTTGAAGCCAAGCTTTTCCATCCCAGCAACCAAGATTTGTTGGTTGGATGCATAGCGTTGATAGCGTGCTTCCACCCCACCTTCTTGCTGCAACTCTTGCATAGCCTGGTGGAAAGCACGAACAGTATGGGTTGGAGAGGTAAAGCGCCATTTGCCATGGTTTTTCTCCATGCACTGCCATTGATCAAAAAGATCCAGAGACAACGAACGAGCGCAGCCTTCGCACTGTTCCAGTTCAACTTGCTTGGCAATGACGAAACCGAAACCCGGTACACCCTGAATACACTTGTTTGCCGAGCTGATCATAAAATCGATCCCCAGTTTTCCGATATCCAATGGGATACCACCAAAGCTCGACATCGCATCTAAAATCATGATCTTGTTGCGTGACTTAACCACATCGCATACCGCTTCAACTGGGTTCAACATGCCTGTGGTGGTTTCACAATGCACCATTGCGACGTGGGTTATACCCGCGTCGTTATCAAGATAGTCAGCGACTTGCTGTGCTGATGGCTGGGCAACTTCACCAAGCTCAATAATGGTGTGCTCGATGTTCAGGTACTGTGCAATCTGGCCAATACGTTCGCCGTATGCACCGTTATTGACCACCAGCAATTTGCCATCTTTAGGAACAACCGTACCGATTGTCGCCTCAACCGATGCCGAACCACTGCCTTGCATGAGTACACTTGTATAACCTTCAACATCTGTAGCCAGTTCCACCAACTGCTTGCGGATCACTTCTACAATGCCTTTGTTGTATTCGTCATCCCAAGTACACCAATCTTTCAGCATTGCTTCGCGAACAGTGCGGCTCGTTGATAGTGGACCGGGGGTAAGTAGCAGATATTGATTATCCAAGTTTTCCATTGTCTTGATTCCAATTTGGACTATACCAGATGCGATGAACTATAACGATGTTAGCAGAATGCTGTAAATCCCCTCTGGTTATAATTAACAAAAGCTTCATATTATGTGTTTTTTTGCTTCCCTCCTTTATTTACTCTTGAGTTAATACTGTCAAAAAGAACCCATAAAACTGTTAGCAAACTGAAATATCGCAATCATCTAAGTGTCATATTTCCTGCCTAGCATCTTCCGTGTCGAAACAGTCTGGTACAGACCAAGCTGCCAAATTATTATTTTTGCTTGGTTACCCAAATATTCATGGAGATGACAAAATGAAAAACCGTTGGATGATTGCCCCTCTTACTGCAATTGCTGCACTTACCGCTTCTTCTGCATTTGCCGCTGAGGAACTAACGGTATATACCGCTTTCGAAACTGATATGTTGGCTAAATTCAAAAACGGTTTTGAACAAGCTAACCCAGATATCAAAATTAACTGGGTACGTGACTCAACCGGTATCATGACGGCAAAATTGTTGGCAGAAAAAGGTAATCCTCACGCCGACGTTGTATGGGGTCTAGCCGGCTCTTCTATGGCGCTTCTAAAAGAAGAAGGTGTACTTAAGCCATACACCCCAGAGGGTCTGGATCAAATCCGTACCAATTTGGTTGACCCGCAAGATAACAAAGCATGGTTCGGTAACGATGCGTTCTTCAATGCTGTCTGCTTCAACGAAATTGTTGCCGAACAAAAAGGCCTATCGAAGCCGGAAAGCTGGGAAGATTTGCTAAAGCCTGAATACAAAGGCCACATTGCAATGCCAAACCCTGCCTCTTCGGGTACGGGTTATATGCAGGTTTCAGCGTGGATCCAGTCTATGGGCGACGATGCAGCATGGCAGTACATGGAAAAACTAGATAACAACATCGCCCACTACACCCACTCAGGCTCCAAGCCTTGTGTACAGGCTGGTATGGGAGAAGTTGCTATCGGTATTTCAATGGCAATCCGTGGCGCGACACTGAAAACACAAGGTGCACCAATCGATATCATCATGCCTAAAGGTGGCGTGGGCTGGGAAGCTGAAGCTGTTGGCCTGGTCAATACCGAATCTGATGCTGCCAAGCGCCTGGTTGACTGGTCTATCTCAGAAGAAGCGAACAAGCTATACAACGAGTTCTACCCGGTTGTCGGTCATACGTCTATCAATGCTGAAGTGAAAAACTACCCAGATGTAGAAAATGCGATGGTTGATATGGACTTCGGTAAGATGGCGGTTAGCCGTGAAGATGTATTGAAAGCTTGGTCTGACAAGTTTGATGCGAAATCTGAGCCGCGTTCATAAGTAACATCAAGTCATAATATTTAATTCGCTAAGCGTGACGGTAATGCTGTCACGCTATTTTGTTTTTTACCTAGTTAAATATGTGATGTATCAATATATTTAATTTAACGGTATTAGAGTTGGAAATATGGCTGCCTAGCCGTTCTAACCTCTTGGCTATCCAACCCTTCTTGTTGCTCATTTTGAGCATCTAGCTTCGCCAGTTCTTTTTTCATTTCCGACAGTTCACGCTCCATATAAGATATATTGCGAATCAACATTTTTCTTTCCATGATGCTTTGCCTCAATCAAAAAATACAAGAATAGAATAAAAGGTCTAGACCTATATAGAATATCAATCTGACAAGGTGATAATGTGGTATCCCAACCAAATTCTTATTTATCACATCAAAATAATGCGATATTCAGTACGGGTTAAGTATGAATCAACAGCAAAATTTTTCCACAAAACCTTATTCTTTATTTCGTAAACTTGGTGTCATTTATTTGTAACTGACTGCAACTATGTTTGGTATATACCAAATAAAGTGAGTTAGAACCATGGAAACGTATCTGAAGATTGAACATGTCAGCAAGCAATATGGACAATTTACTGCGCTGGACAACATTTCCCTCGAGATCCCAAAAGGCGAATTTGTTTGCTTCCTTGGCCCTTCAGGCTGCGGTAAAACCACCCTGCTTCGTGCCATTGCCGGATTAGATCTGGCGTCTTCAGGCAAGATCACCCAAGACGGTAAAGAAACCACCTTCCTTGCACCGGAGAAGCGTGACTTCGGGATCGTGTTCCAGTCCTACGCCCTGTTCCCGAACCTAACCGTTGCTGAAAATATCAGCCTTGGCTTGCGTAACCAGGGGAAAGACAACAAGACCGTTACTGACACCGTCAATCATTGGCTCAAGGTTATCGGCCTGCCAGACTCGGGCATCAAATATCCAAATCAGCTATCCGGCGGCCAGCAGCAGCGTGTCGCCCTTGCCCGTGCCTTATCATTATCACCAGGTTTGTTACTGCTTGATGAACCTTTGTCTGCTTTGGATGCAAAAGTGCGATCCCACCTGCGTGAAGAGATCCGCCGCCTGCAGCGCCAGCTTGGTATTACCACCATTATGGTAACCCACGATCAGGACGAAGCCCTCGCTATGGCCGACCGAATTGTGGTGATGAACCACGGGGTTATCGAACAGGTCGGTACACCACAAGAGATTTACGAAAACCCAGCTTCTCGTTTTGTGGCCGACTTTGTTGGCAATATGAACTTTATTCCAGCTTCTGTTGTAAGTGATAACCAAATCCGCATCGGAGAATCACTACTGCCTAAGCCTTGTGATGCACTCAAACGCGGCGAGCAAGTCGAACTGGGCCTACGCCCCGAAGATCTGCATTTTTTGGAAGTCGGTAACAAAACAGAGTCGAGTTTCCCTGTTCAAATCGAAGAATTGGAGTTCCAAGGCACCTTCGTTCGTGCCGAATGCAAACTCCAAGGCGAGTACAAAGGCAATATGTTGAAAGTCGATGTACCTATTCGAGAGTTGCGCGAACTCCAGTTAGAGCGTGGCCACTTCCATTACGTGAACATGTCCAAAAAGCACACCCACATCTTTCACGCACAATAAAGCGCATGGATACCGAGATGAATGCTATTACCAACCCAATAACCAAACAGCGCTCGGTGGCACCACGCCAGCCTAGCCTTATGCAGCGCCTTGCGGTATTTAAGAACTCACTGAGCCGAGACAACATCACATTAGGTGCGATTCTGTTTTTGCTGCTGATCGTCATGGGGATCTTTGTCCTCGGTCCTATGTTTGCCATGCTGCAAAAAAGTGTCATGAACAACCAGGGTGAATTTGTTGGCCTGCAAAACTTTGCCAACTACTTCTCTTCGCCGGCATTGTGGCAGTCTTTGAAAAACACTATCAACATCGGCCTGATCGTCACCTTCTTTGTTGGCTTCCTGGCTTTTGGTTATGCCTATGCCCTCACCCGAAGCTGTATGCCATTCAAAGGGCTGTTCAATGTGCTCGGTGCTGCGCCAATCCTAGCCCCGTCGCTGCTCCCTGCTATCAGCCTTATCTACCTGTTCGGTAACCAAGGTATCGCCAAGGATATGCTAATGGGCAACTCGGTGTACGGCCCTATTGGTATTGCGATCGGTTTGATCTTCTGGACTTTTCCGCACGCAGTGATGATCCTGACCACATCGCTAAAGACCTCCGACGCAAGGCTTTACGAAGCAGCCAAGGCGCTGAATACCTCACCGTTCAAGACTTTCTTCATTGTCACGTTACCAGCGGCAAAATACGGCTTGATCAGCGCGCTGATTGTTGTCTTTACCTTGGTTGTTTGTGATTTTGGTGTTCCTAAGGTTATCGGCGGCAGCTACAACGTATTGGCGACTGATATCTTTAAACAGGTTGTTGGTCAGCAGAACTTCTCAATGGGTGCGGTAACCAGTGTAATCCTCCTGGTTCCGGCTATCCTCGCATTTGCTGTTGATCGCTGGGTGAAGAAAAAGCAGCAGGGACTGTTCGATTCACGCTCTGTGGCTTATACGCCTGAACCAAACAAGTTGCGTGACGGCCTTTGCTTTTTGTTTTGTAGCTTGATTTCACTGTGTATCCTGACCGTTATCGGTATGGCTATCTACGGCTCGCTGGTTACCTTCTGGCCTTGGAACCTGACGCTTAGCCTGAACAATTATAACTTTGCCCAATTCAGCACCTATGGATGGGCACCGTATTTCAACTCTATCAAGCTTGCCAGCTTTGTGGCGGTATTCGGTACGGTAATCATCTTCATTGGTGCGTACTGTGTTGAAAAAGGCCGTGCCTTTGCACCAATTCGTAACCTGTTGCAAATGATTGCCATCATTCCAATGGCTGTACCGGGTATGGTGTTGGGCCTTGGGTATATCTTCTTCTTTAACAACCAAGCTAACCCAATGTCGGTGCTGTACGGAACCATGGCTATCTTGGTGATCAACACAGTGATCCACTACTACACTGTCGGCCACATGACGGCACTGACAGCGCTCAAGCAATTACCAGCAGAAATTGAAGCCATTTCAGCTTCAATTAAAATGCCGCAGTACAAGGTTTTCTTCAAAGTCACCTTGCCAGTATGCTTACCGGCAGTGCTTGAAATTGCGGTATACATGTTCGTTAATGCGATGACTACAACTTCAGCGATTGTATTCCTGTACGCAACCAACACCATGCCAGCATCGGTGTCGGTACTGAACATGGATGACGCCGGCCAAACCGGCCCGGCAGCAGCGATGGCTGTAATGATCTTGCTGACGGCGGCACTGGTTAAACTCAGCCATGTCGGCACAATTCAAATTATCGAGCGTTACACCCAAGCCTGGCGCAAACGCTAAGGTTACCAGCCACAAAGCATTCACGAGTGTGATATGTTTCACTAAACGGTAATAGAATTAATATAGCGTCTATTACCGTTTATTGTTTTTATACAATTAGTTATAGATTTATCCATACGTAGCGACTACTAAGCTGCAGATGATGACTAATAACAGGATATAATGTTAATCCGATTAGCTCCCCCCAAACTAGGTGTTAATCGAATTTGCATTTACATAGGGTCAATTGTGCAATATTTAAAAATCATGGAAGCCATCAACGAGCAGATTGATGCAGGCCTTCTTTCTGCAGGCAACAAATTACCTGCAGAACGCAAACTCGCGGAATCATTCAATACCACAAGGGTCACCCTGCGTGAATCTTTGGCTCTGCTGGAAGCAGAGGGAAAGCTATATAGGGAAGATCGCCGTGGTTGGTTCGTCTCACCGATACCACTTAGTTATGACCCGACCTATACCACCAACTTCCCACAAATGGCCAAAGAGCAAGGTCGCTTAGCCCGCACTGAGCTCATCGAAGCCAAACTTATGCCAGCCAGCAGGCGAGCAGCTTCACTGCTTAAAGTGCCGCCCTTGTCGGAAGTCTACCGTGTCGACCGCCTGCGTTTTCTCGATGAACGCCCAGTGGTGGTGGTCACCAACTTCATTTTGCCGAAGTACTTTCCAGATTTGCTAGAGAAGTCTTTCACCTCTTCACTGACTACCCTTTATCGTGAAGAGTATGGCGTAATCTATTCGAAAACCCGTTACCGTGTCAGTACTACATCATTGCTAGGAGATACGGCCCAGCATTTGAGGGCCACAGCAGGAAGCCCTGCAATGTTAGTCGAGCGCCTCAACTACGACCAGAATGACAACGTCATTGACTGTGACTTGGAGTATTGGCGCCACGACGCGATTTGTATTGAGTCGGTTGCCCAGTTGTCGAAGTAGTTTTTGAGAGCCAAGAGTTGAAACAAAAAAGCCTGAATAACCGCTGATTTCGCGCTTCTTGCTTATCAGGGTATTCAGGCTTTTTCATTGTTAGCACGATTTTCTGCCGCGATTGGCCACTAAACCTTAGATGTTTGTTTTGGAACCACTTTGGCCTTGGCGTAACGGTACACCAAACCCACGATAGCCGACACCATCAAGGTGAAGCTCAGCATCACCAAGCCTTTAGTGAGGATTTGCTGGTATTCACTTAGTATCGGGCTGAGCATGATCCACTTGCCTACCAACAGCAAGATCAAACACCAGATCAAGGAGCTCATGGCACTGATCACCACCATTCGCCACGCACTCAACTTGGCAATACCCATCAGCATTGGTGTAAGCACCCTGACAAAGGGAACAAAGCGCGAAATGAACAATGACAGGAAGCCATATTTATTGAGCAAACGCCTCGCTTTTGGCAGTGCATCATTGGGGAGCATACGTTCCAGCCAATCTACGAAGCGGGTTCGGTGTAGCACCCTTCCCTGCAAGTAGCCCATAAAACCACCAAAGGTAGCAGCAAAACACAGGGCTGCGACCGTCGTAGGGAAATCTAAGATACCCAGCCCAATCATCCCCCCGGCAAACAGCACTAAGCCGTCACCGGGAAGCGGCAAAAACACAAAACTCGATTCCAGTAGCAAGATTATCGTCAGCAACAACAAGAACCATTGCAATGAACTGACTTGCTGTAGGGTTTCAAAATCGTGATGCCATATAGCCAATAACATCTCTTGCATATACTACTCCAACTTGTAACTACCGGCTTTCCCGGCCTAAGAACTGCCTTGTTTACAGACAAGCCTGAATAGACTTGCTGAATTAGTGGCGAGCATTTCCAAAAATCAAATCAACTAGCATTCGTGAGGCTAGATTACCATCTTGGTTGAGCCGCATTTCAGCCAAGGTATTTTCGATGTAGTCATTAACTAACACCGATGTATAGCCAAATGGTGAACTCGGCCAAATGTATAAAATCAACAGAAATGTGATTGCAATCAGGGCAATCATCCTCCAGTTCAACAATGCACTTTTTACCTGTGGGGAAGTCCAAGTACGTTTCATTGTCATACCTTTGTTTTCTAAATCTCTAATATCAACGTGCCTGTAACAAACAGCAGCATTCACGTTAGATCTGCTTTCGTTCCAGTCAGATAGCTAAATGAAGAAAAAGGTAATGACTTAGCCGAAACGGTGGCTATATAGCAGGTTCCCCTCTTTCCAACCGGAAAGACGGTTATGGTTATGCGGGATGTGCCCAACCCAATGTGTTTGCAAGGGGGGCAAAGCTGTTGGCTTCAACGCTTGGGATAAATAAGAAGGAGGATGAAATTCATGAACTTGGGAAAAAACGGGTTTGACGCCCATTCCTGCGTAGTGGTCAACACTTTTTAATCGCCTCAACGCATTGAAGAAATAAGTCTCGTGACCTTCATCAAACACAGAGCGGTCATCGTCCACGGTTATGGTTGCCATATCCGCGGTTTGAACTGGGCAATACCATTTAGCCCCGATAAGCTGGCTGGATAAATTGGCCGTGACCACTGGGCTTAACAGTTTGTCATTTAGCGACTCAATAGGCTGCGCTATCGCAGTGTTTGCACACCACAATAAAACAAGCAGACAAATTGCGAAGAGGTGCCTAATCAAGATACAAATCACCCAAGACAAATACTCACAACATTATAATCTGTGCCGGCAAACTGGAAAGCGTTTAATAGCAGGTTGTGTTACAAGTTATGTTTTTTTATCCAATTTTCGACACAAAGAGCCGTTGGGCCCTTTGTGTATTTTCACCAGGTGGGAATTGCAGCACACAGCATTATCCTTTATCGGCTTTACCGGCGGCATCGGCAAACTTTGCCAATTGCTTATCCAACCACGCTGGTTGCTGACCCGCATCTTCTGCGGCTTCTTTACGGCGAATAGCATTGCGCACCATCATTGCCCCCGACCAACGAATTGGCTCAGGCGGGAAATAACCTTTTGGTCCAGACACTAGGCCACATTCGGTCCATTCGTTTCGCTGATCCAGTACCATTGACGATAGGATTTTTCCGCCAATCCACGTCTGCGCCACACCGTTACCTGAATAGCCCAGGCCATACACAATATCGTCATTCTGCTTGAGTTGGCCGAAAAACGGCATCCCGGTCACCGAGCGATCCGATGCCCCAGTCCATGTAGCAGCGAACGACTGCCCTGCCAGCGCCGGAAAGAACCGGTCAAATGCACGCCGAAGCAATGGCTGATAGCGGCTAGGCTGATCAAACACCTTGCCGATGCGGTTGGCAAATGAGAAATGGTTACCTCCTTTGCCTAACATTAACCTTCCATCAGGGGTTGTGCGGTAGTAATGAACAAAGGTTCTCGAATCAACCACCGTCTTGCCGTCTTTGAGTCCCATTTGTTGCAACTTTTCCGGTACAGGCTTGGTGATAGCCATATCCGAAGACACCAGCACCACGCTGCGTTTGAATTCGGGGAACTTATCCACCATCCACGCATTGAGTGCCAGAACCACTTTCTTGGCAAAAATATCCGCTTGTGGGGTCGTTATGGTAATCGGGATATCGGTATTGATATCTTCCATCGGAGTATTCTCAAAAATCTTCACCCCTAGCCTCTCGGCGACACGCTTCAATCCACGAGCAAGCATCGCTGGCTGCACACTTGCAGCGGCAGGAGAATAGTATCCCTCACTGTGGATAGCCGAACCGGCATCAAGCTGGACCCTTTCTTTTTCCCACGCTTGCCAGCTATTGATATCCTGCTGATCCAATGCCTGTAGAACCCCTTCCATCGAGCCTTCCTGCGCACTGTTGGTCGCGGTATAAAGGGTGCCATGACGGCGTAACTGGGCGTCGATATCGTGCTCTTTACAGAACGCTTCGATTTCATAAATTGCCTGCTCGGAAGCTGCCACCAACTTAGCAGCCTTCTCTTTGCCGTAGAGTTTTACCATCGATAGATACTTCGTCGACCACGTCAGCATGCAGCCACCGTTTCGCCCCGAAGCACCGCTGCCGCAAAGCCCTTTTTCGATTACAACAACATCCAGATCGGGTTGCTGTTGCTTCAGGTTAATGGCAGTCCACAGACCGGTATACCCACCACCGACAATACAGACATCGGTTTGGATATCATTTTGTAGCACATTAGTTTGAGCTGACACTTCAACTCCCATCGCCTGGGAAAACCAATATGGCTGGAAGTTATCTTTGTCCTTGAGCATTATTCACCACCTGACTTGGTATAGACCAAAGTAATGACGATAAATTAGCGCCCATCTGTGAAAGCTTTATGACAAACACCGCAATCTGACAAATTTTGATTCATAGCCAAGTCTTGTACCAATTTCAGCGCTATTCCAGCCCTCTCTTCCAGCTAATCTGGTTATCTAAATCAATAGCTTGAGTTATATTTTTTATAATGAATTTATTTTTTATGTATTCGGTGTAAATTATCACTAGCGCATTACGAAATTTGCTTTTAGAATGCGCCTGCTTTGGGGAGTAGTCACCAATTGTTCGTCTGTCGTCATCTCGAAGTCTTGTACTTCCGGCAGCCGAGGGTGGATTTGTAGCATTCTTTCTACACCATCCTGACGAGACCAACGCCATTAATCATGCACAACCGTGCTGGGTTGTCTTTATTTGCGTAATCGCAAAGAGATAGCCGTGACATTAATGCGCGAAAGGTCTGGTCTCCCCTGATCCATCCCCTTTCGCGCACTCGATCGTGAAAGGAGTAATCTATGAGCCTTTTGAGCTATGAAGGGTTCGCTGTTCTAACCATCTTTATGTTGGCGTTGGACTTATACCAAACCCGTGGTGGTAAGGTCACTATCAAAAAAGCCGCTCTTTGGAGTGTGTTCTGGGTTGTGTTGGCTTTGGCCTTCAACGTGGTGATCTACCTGTACTGGCCTTTAATGGCTCCTGATAGCAGTTATACCAACAGCGAAGCAGCGACAGCCTTCCTTACCGGCTATTTGCTCGAGAAATCTTTGAGTGTCGACAACCTGTTTGTCTTCGCTTTGATTTTCAGCCAATTTGCCGTGCCTGAAGCGATTCGACCTAGGGTGCTGATGCTTGGTGTTGTGGGTGCGCTTATCCTGCGGGCAATCATGATTGCTGTAGGTGCAGAACTGCTGACCCAGTTCCACTGGATCTTGTATGTGTTCGCAGCATTCCTGCTATACACCGGCTATAAGCTATGGCGTGAAGACGAGGAAGAGCAAGAAGACTTCTCCCAGTCACTACCCGTGCGTCTGGTGAAAAAGTGCTTCCGGGTGTCTGATGATTACAAAGGCCATAAGTTCTTTGTCAAAGACAGCAAGGGCTGGATCGCAACTCCACTGTTGATTGTGATTGCGGTAATTGCTTTGACCGATGTGATGTTCGCTCTGGATTCAATACCAGCGATCTTCGCGGTCACCAAAGAGCCGTTCCTAGTGATGACTGCTAACGTGTTCGCATTACTTGGTTTGCGCTCGCTGTACTTTGTACTCGAAGGTATGCTGACCCGTTTCTGCTACCTACGTCCTGCATTGGCATTCATCTTGAGCTTCATCGGTATCAAGATGCTGCTAATGGAAACCAGTTACGCAATCCCGACACCGGTTTCTTTAGGTGTGATCGTACTGACTATCAGTGCAGCAATTGTCGGCTCACTGTGGAAAACCCGCGAGCTAAAAACGTCATAACGACTTAGTTACCGCAAACACTATAATATAAATCGCCCACTATTTAAGTGGGCGGTTTTGATTTGACTCTATAAAGTACTTCTCCGTTTAGGCCCTGCCATTAAGTTGCATGTCCTCTTAGCCATCTGCGAAGAGAATTAATCAACCAGATAAAAAGATTTCATAATAAATAAAATCACCCCACCCCTGTTTATATTGATGTATTTTTTCCGCATGTATTAAAGACTTAGTCATTCTCCTACGTTTAATCTTGATTAAATGCTTAACCCTAGCCTTATTTTGCGACGAATTTCATATTTTCGGCTTCACTACTTAGAAGTAATATCGCGCCAAAATCATGTTTAATCCCATTGTGAGGTATGTGTGGCATCAACTGTTGGCATCGATACAATCGATAGGTGGTTTTACGATGGACTAAAAGAGTTCCTTCTTGAAGGCCACTCTGTACCATTTGGCAGAGAGGCGCGCCATTTTAAAACCCAGTCTGGTTTTAAACTTGGCCTTTGGGTCAACCATATACGGTTAATGAAAAAGACCAACCTGCTGCGTGATGAGCACATTGCTATCTTGGATGAAGTGAACTTCATCTTTGACAAAGATAGCTACCAGTGGGAACTTGGTCTAAGGGCATACCGGGAATATACCAAACAACATGGTCTGGCCATTGTGCCGAAAGGATACATGAGTTCTGAGCATTTCCCGCTTGGTAACTGGCTCGCCAAAGCAAGAAACGAATATAGCAGAAACAAGTTAAGCCAAACGAAATCCAAGTCATTGTTCCTTATCAACTCAAACTGGTTCAAAGAGATAATGACCCTTTCGTGGCAAGATAGCTACCGCCAATTACTGCGTTTCCGCGAGATAAGAGGACATTTGAATGTGTGGTCAAGCTATGAAACCAAAGATGGTTTCCGATTAGGTAAATGGGTATTTGAGCAACGGGAGCTACAGCGCCGTGCAATGTTGCCGGAAGTCCACTACAAAGCACTAAATGATATCGGTTTTAATTGGCAAGATAGTTTTAACCACATTATCAAGCAGGGAGCAGCTTTCCAAAAAATTGAGCTGCCAGCGCCTTTAGCAAAACCCGTTGTGCCAAAAAGGTTTGAACTGGAAGATAAAATGGTTTCGTACTTCGCCAAATCAAAACTTGGTTCAAAAGCAACAATAGAGTACCCGTGATCTTTTTGAACTGAATTCCCACTCAAGTAACGCCTCTATGCTTTTAATTAGTAATAGTAAAAATGTAGAGGCGTTACTTCTCTTTGAATACCACCGCCTGGGTAGTATTACTGGATTTCATTTCTGTCATTATTTCAAACCTCTGCCCGGTTACAGCAAAAATCGAATCTAGAGCTGGTATCAGGTGTTTTTGCTTGATGATGCTGTAATACGTCTCGCTGGTAGCGATGAGTAATTGCTCCAACCTACCCCTTTTGACCGTTTTTATATCAGTATTGTCTGGCCTGCTGACCAGCTCGCAATACAGGGCAATACAGCCAACACTGTTTGTCCCAATCAGCGGCAGTAAACTTGGCAGCAAACGGGTTTGATGTTCAGCCTCGCTTGCAATCAAGTCACTAAAAGTAAAAGTCGCCTTGCTATCCAGGCCCAAGGATGACGAGATAAACATGTCGACAGAAAGCGCTGAAAAAACAGCTTGTTGATAACAATTAAGTTTATTAGCCAATATTTGATTTGTTACTCGATCAAGGGCGTTGTCAAACCGCTGCCGCTTGTGGCCTATGCTGATATCTGTAGGTAAATAATCAGCAAATTCGCCGAATGCCACCGTTCCCGACTTACCATTGCAGTTAGCTAACGCCAACAAAAACAGGGTGGCAATATCGAGATCAAAATCAGTAAGTTGAGCTGGCAAATCAAATGAGTCCCCCGCCATAGCAACCTCCTCTAATACCAGTTTAAAGGTTAGGTAGCCGTTGGAAATGAGGGTGTATCGAATATGGAGCGATCTTAAATGTGAGGCTGAAATGCAGACGACGCCAATACCGCGAAGGCATTGGCGTCAACTAAGAGAAATTTAATTACTCTACTGGCGCCCAAACTTTGTAGTCAACGTCCACATCTTCCTGTGCGTAGACTACCAAAGGAAGCTTTGAATTATAGCGCAACAAATCACTGTGGAACTGCAGTTCTGTGTCTGCCGCTTCTTTCTCACATGCCATCATGGTGCTGGCATAGTTAGTTTGTTTTTCCAGTACGTAGTAAGAATAACCCCACCCTTCCAGTGAGCGTCGCTCGATATCCATCGGCAGCGCTTTGATGTTGCAATCAACCTTCATAACACTGTTAGCGACAAGTTGAACACGGCGGTCTTGGTTTTCATTCTCAACGGTATCAAGTTGGATAACATGCTTGGTAAAACCTGGCATTTCAGGGAACATGTCAGCATTATCATTCGCGAAAACGTGAGGGGCTGAAATCAATAACGCTGCAGTCAGAAGTGTCTTTTTCATTGTTATTCCTATTATTTTGGATTGCCCTAGTTTTACCATCTTATCCTGAACCTTGGCTGTTTAGCGCCGCTTACAGGTATTTTTCTATCGGGAAAAGTTGTAAAAAACGCGATTTTGCTCGATCCCACTGACTAGTATCGGGCTCGGTCTCCCAGCTTTTTGTACCGGAATACCACCGAACACTGCCTCCCTCTAGACCCAGGCGCCAACTGTTTTCTTCTTCCATCGCCACCTCAATGTCGCCAGCTAGTGAATCAGCAATTCTTTCATTTTCGATGACTAGGATAGATTCAGTATTAAGATACGTTGAACGCAAATTAAAGTTGAAGGAGCCAACCCCTGCGATTTGCCTGTCAAAGACAACGGACTTTGAATGCAGGCCATAAGGCGTTGTGGGTGCACATTTAGCAGCATCTTTTGTTGATTGCTCACATAACTTGGTGTCAGGTTTTAATTCAAACAACTGCATACCATTATCTAGCATGTCCTGACGCCTTCCTGCATAACCAGAATGGTTAGTGATAAGGTCATTGGAGACCATAGAATTGGTCAACGCCCTTACTTTAACACCATCATTTGTTAGATCTTGAAGACTTGCCAATTGGCCATCATCGAAAACGAGATAAGCCGATTCCACAACAATTTCTTGTTCAGACTTCAACGCTAAATCCGCCAGAGCTCTGGCTGTCTTCTTGGGTGAGTCGGTATTATCAACATCATCAGGGACAGGTTGGTCGGCGATATAGCGCGCTTTGACCCAAGTGATCTCCCCCATTAACTCCTTTAGAAACTGATAGGCAACCTCACTCCCTTCAGGCAATGCCGGGTAATGCGTGTAACGAGGAGCATAAACCCGATCTAACGCCGCCAGTTCAATGGAGGCTTCCCCACCCAGCATGCTGACAGGGTAAGACCAACGGCTATCCCAATATTCAACAAAACTCGTTTGGATATCATTGACTACTGCCCCCATAATCAACACATCACGATCGCGGAAATTAATATCATCAGAGAGATCAAAGTACTCATCGCCTATATTACGCCCTCCAACAACTGACATAGCTCCATCCACTGTGAATGATTTATTGTGCATACGGCGATTGAGACGTGAAAAGTCACCGAGTACATTGAGCCACTTTGCGACTCCTCGCCGGGTAGGAATAGGATTAAATACACGTATCTCAATAAAAGGGTGAGAATCTAATGCTATTAACAACTCTTCTCTTTCGTTTAGGTTTATGTCATCAAGCATGACACGCACTTTGACACCGCGATTCGCAGCAGCAATCAAGCGGGTAGCCAAATATCTGCCCGAATCATCTGAGTTCCAAATGTAGTACTGGATGTCGATGCTATGTTCAGCCGTTTCAATAAGGGCTAAGCGCTGGGCCAAGGCATCCCAACCGGTATCTTGCAGTACAACGGCACTGTTAGCTGGCGTTAAACCTTTAGGCTGGTGAGTATCAACCAATGCCGATAAAGTGCTAGCCTGCTGCGAAGCCTTTGACTCTATAGGGTGCTCGACTTCATCGGATAGGGATGCGCAACCATGCAAAAAGGTAAAAATAAAAATGATAAGACTAATGCGTTGCAGCAAAGGCATGTATAAATGTTCCTTTTCTATTTCTTGTAACCCTTAATGAGTTTTTCGGCTGACATTTAAGTAAATGCACTGAAAAATTTGGGCTTTATCCATGAAGAATTGTATACCAAGAAAGGCAATGAGAGATGAACAAAAGAAGAATGAGGTCTGAATTCCCCCACTCTAACCAACAAAACTGAAGATACATAAGATAAAAGGAAGGCTTGCAACGACTCGTGCAGCTTTTATTGCATTCTCCTTCAGCCGTTCGGATTGCATTTCAATATCCAATAGCATCTTTTCTTTAGAGGGTGAATGCTCGGCAAAAACCGTCTTCTCAACCTTAAGCATCGCTTTTTGATTGATTTTTTCTATCGCAACTTTGGCCTTGATGTCTCCTTCCATTAAGGCCCGTTCAACTAATTGATCAACTTTGTTGCTCAGCATTGCCTAGTCCAACCCCATGCTTAGAGATCACTTGGATATGGCTCTATTGCCGGTAATTTTTGACCGTTGAGTACTTCAGTTTAACCGGCCGTCTAATTGGCCTGTCATAGCCATAAATATCTTCCCGCAATTGTAGTTGATCATTTTCATCAATCCACGCAGTTACATAGGTAACATCCACATCAATCTTGCGCGGCAATGTGATGGTATCGGTTCTCCTATCGGTAACCAATTGCTGGTAATTGCGCCAACTTGGTCGCTGCTGGTAATCCAACACAAAATCAGCCAGTTCCGCAGCCTTTTCTACCCTTACACACCCAGAACTTAGATTGCGTTTGGCTTTATTGAACAGCTTTCTTGATGGAGTGTCATGCAGGTACACCGAGTAGTCATTGGGCATGAGGAATTTCACATTGCCGAGAGCATTGCCGCGGCCAGGCTTTTGCATAAACTCATATGGAAATGTATGGGGGTTAACAGTGCTCCACTCAACCATATCTGGAGAGATTTCGGTACGATCCCGCCAGCTGCGGATCATGGTCAAGTTCTTCCTCTGCAGGTAGTCCGGCGAGGCCTTCATGCCGGGGATCACGTCTTTTTTCTTTATGGTTTCCGGCACATTCCAGCGAGGATTGACCACCATTATATTCATTGATGATGAAAAAAGGTTTGTTGGCCTGGTTGTTCTACCAACGATAACTTTTGACTCAAAGACGACTTCTTGCTTATAGGTTATTTGCAGCCGGTAGTCAGGAATATTAACACGGATACTAGGTCGCTCTTCACCTGAGGCTCCCATCTGACTACGGTATGAATTAAGCGCAAGCAAGCGAGCGACTTCTTTATAAGGCAAAGCCATTTGACGGGCTGTTGCAGAACCAATAATACCATCAGGTTCCAACCCGTTTCGCTGCTGAAAACGCCTAATTGCTTGATTCAGCTCACCGCTGTTGGTTAATACTGGCTTGGACGTTAGCCGATAGAAAGCTTCATCACCTAAATCACCATAAGTATTGAGCACCTCTATCATTGCCAGCCCATTGGGGATTTCAACCTCAGGTTTAATAAGTTGCCTACCGTGAGGTTGATAACGGTGTGCCGGCATTTGGTCAAATCTCTCTACCTCAGACAATACGCGCTTGGACAGGGTAAAACTCTCATTACTACCAATAAGTCGATGCGCCAAAAATGATGGAATGATGGCAGCCCCGGCAACAGAATAAGGTAATGATTGGGAACCAGACTCTGTCATCAAACTCACAGTTTGGTTGCGAAACATGGTGCTGGGCGCAGAGTAAAGAACACTTTTCAGTGCTTCGTAGAGCAGAAAGGTATCAGTCGCCAGCATGTCATAGGCTCGCAGATCGGGCTTGCTACTCAGCTGATCCAACTCGGAAATACGAGCTTCAATACCTGGCGTCAATCCGGAAAATGCAAGTGTCCTTAGACGTATATCCAACGCTTCACGCAACTTTTCATCACGCCACAAAGGCATATAACCATTACTTGCATATATCCGTTCCACTTCAGTGGTGAAACATAGGTTCGATTCGGCAAAACCACACAGGCTCTGGGTGCTGGATAAATCGATCACTGACAGCAAGGAAAGATCAAGACCGGTTTTTACTGCTGTTGCCCCTTCAGGCAAAACATTTGGCTGAGACTGATTATCTGCAACAAAATTCCCTGGGCTAGCCAATGCTGCATACTCTTTTTCCCCTAACTCCTGAGCAGAGGTAGGGGTGCAAAAAACAGCTGAAGTAACGGCAAGTAACGCGTAAATTCGATCTTGTGTTCTAACTGAACCAGTCATCGCTAATGTCCTGAGCTAAGGTCGAAGACCAACAATCAAGCTCTGTCCTTGAGAAATATGAAGGGGCGGAACAATCATCCTGTTGAACTGCCTACTATTAGGTCTAGTCAAAATAATGACACAATGACAACTTCGTCATGTTCCAAAAATGACAATCCGAACAATAAATTCATCGAAAATGGTATCACCACCGTTGACGACGGCGCCCCTCCCCATAGGCCCTTGGTTTTCCAATATAGAAATCGCAATTTGAGTTCTTTTCACTTCAAGAAAATACCGTGCCGATTTATGTTATTAACCATAATTCAAACATGGTTAATAACATGAGCATTCAAGATAAATTCAGACAGATCATTAATGATCCTACGCTTTCTCCGAAACAGAAAAGCCAATACCTTGCGCTAGAAGCCGATGCCAGCCTGCCGTACCCTGAAATCTCGCAGTCAGTCAAAGACGCTATTGAAGACAATATCTTGTGCGACATGTTCGAGGGCAATGCTCCATTTAAGCCTCGCTACGTACTGCCTGATTACGCCAAGTTTCTAAAACAAGGCTCTGAATATCTTGAATTACCTCCTGCACAGAATTTTGACGAAGCCTTAAATCATCTATCGATCATTTATCATCATGTGCCATCGGTAACAAACATTCCGGTTTACCTCGGCCAACTCGATGATGTATTGCTTCCATTCGTCGAAGCGTTAGACGCAGAAACGATTTACCGAAAATTGCGCCTGTTCTGGATCATGCTAGATCGCACCCTGCCAGATGCTTTTATGCATGTGAATATCGGCCCGACTGACAATGTGATCTGCCGGACAATTTTGCGTGTTGATGCCGAGCTCAAGCAAGTCGCCCCTAACCTGACCTTCATGTATGATCCTGAAATCACCCCAGACGATCTACTTCGACAGGCCAGCCACAACATCTGCGAATGCAGTAAACCGCATATTGCGAACTATCCAGTGCATGCCAAGGCTTATGACAATAGCGGTTTTGGTATCGTGAGTTGCTATAACTCTCTCCCTCTGGCTGGCGGTGCAAATACCCTGGTTCGTATGAACCTTAAAGAGGTCGCCAATAAAGCATCATCTACTGATGATTTCTTTCGCACGGTCTTGCCAAATTACTGCCAAACCATGTACGAGCTAATTGAAGCCCGCTCTGCTTACCTCCATGAAGAGTCGGGGTTCTTTAACAGCTTCTTGATTGAGGAAGGCTTGATTGCTGAAGATCGATTTGCGCCAATGTTCGGCATCTATGGCATGGCTGAAGCGGTCAATATCATGGTTGCCAAAGATGGCCTTGACGGACAATACGGCCACCAGCAAGGTGCTAATGAGCTGGGGCACCGAATCTCCAAAACCCTGAGTGACATTGTCACATCCACGCCAGTCAAATATGGCTACCATGGTCGTGCCCTGCTCCACGCCCAGGGAGGTATCAGTTTGGATGAAGATGTCACTCCGGGAGTACGTATCCCTTATGGTACTGAGCCAGACCCAGTTAGCCACATCCAAGCGCTAGCTGAACACCACCAGTACTACACATCGGGCATCAGCGACATTTTGACCATTGATGAAACCGTCAAATCAAACCCAGAAGCTATGTATCAGTTATGTAAAGGTGCGCTGGCTATTGGCTTTCGCGAGTTTACCGCTAACGTACACTCTAACGATTTGGTCAGGGTGACAGGCTATATGATCAAACTGTCTGATATCGCCAAGTTCAAGGAGCAGGGTTCCCGAACCAACACCACAGGTCTCGGTGCAGAAGCCGCAGCGAATACCGGAATCCTCAATCGCAAACCACGAGTTGTGAGTCATGAGCAAGCGCCACGCTACTGCGACAGTCAGTAAAATCCTCAATTTCTCGTGTGTCGACGGGCCTGGCAACAGGCTCGTTATCTTCCTGCAAGGGTGCAACTACCAATGCAAGAATTGCCACAATCCACACACTATCGGTATCTGCAACCATTGTGGAGATTGCGTTAGCCCCTGCCCGAGTCATGCATTATCGTTAAGCGAAGGCAAAATACAGTGGGATGCTGCACTATGTACCCATTGTGATCGCTGTTTAGACGTTTGTCCTAACCAGTCCAACCCCAAGACCCAGCAGATGGGCGTTGAGGACATTTTGCAGCTTGTCCACAAGCACCAGCTGTTTTTATCGGGGATCACTGTCAGTGGTGGCGAGGCAACACTCCAGTTGCCTTTCATTGTTGAGTTGTTCAGCGCTATCAAAGCCGATCCAACGCTACGCCAACTGACCTGCATGGTCGACACTAATGGCAGTCTTAGCCTGACCGGATGGGAGAAAGTACTGCCGGTATTGGACGGTGCCATGGTTGATTTAAAAGCTTGGCAGGAAGAAACCCACGCTTGGCTAACCAGTCGTAGCCATCACAGGGTCATACAGACTATAGATATGCTCGCAAAGCACGATAAACTGGAAGAAGTCCGTTTGTTACATATACCGGGTATCACAGACTTCGAGCAGGAAATTGATGCCCTAGCCCATTTCTTGGGCTCACTGCCTCAGAGGACATCGGTTAGGCTCAATGCGTTCCAGCATCACGGCGTCGTCGGGGAGGCATTACAATGGCAGACATGCAGTCAAAAGCAGATTGAATCATTAGCCAATGCGCTTGGCCAGAGAGGCATCGACACTCTCTATCTAAACCCCATTGGATAATTTTTATAAAAACTAGCCTTTTGACTCAGACTCATGCGATACCGCAACGATCTGTTCATACAGCCAACGCTGGGCAGGATCGTTCATGCTCGGTTGGTGCCAGACAAGGCTGTAGGACACCTCACCATAATTGAATGGTAGTGGCTTGGTGATCAATTCTCTTGCCTGTAGCGCGACATCCGCCCATTGGCGTGAACAAGTGAACAGCAAGTCACTGTGATGACACATCAAGGCAGCACCACCGAAATCAGGTACGTTTACCGCAATTTTTCGTTTTTGGTGTTGCTGGGCAAGCTGAAGCTCGAAAAATGGCACATTCAAATCGTTATCAGTTATGCCGATATGACCGTAGCTCAGGTAGTCATCAATCGTCAGGGTTTTCTCTGCCAACGGGTGATTAGGATTCATCAAGCACACCATTTCATCATCCAGCAAGGTTTCCCATACCAGGTTGTTCTGGGTGCTTGGCGGCTGGCTTTTGTCGTGCGGCAGGATGATAAAATCCAACTGCCCTTTGGCAAGGCTGTCAAAGCCCATATTATCACGCGACCAAATCTCCAATCGCATGCCAGGAGCCTGCTCCAACACCCTGGCACTGAGCTTGGCCGCCAACAGTTCGAAGGTACTTTCGCGCATCGCCAAAGAAAAGCGACCTTGATAAGACGCAGGGTCAAAGGCTTCCTGCGTCAGCATCTGGTTCATCTCATTGATCATCTGATGGACAGTTGGCCCAAGCCTCCTAGCAAGCGGTGTGGCAACGAGTTGGTTACCATGGCGGTAGAACAACTCATCGTTGAGGTTTTCCCGCAACTGGGTCAAGGTCTTGCTGACAGAGGATGGGCTTAGGCATAACCGCTCGGCACTGGCAGTGACACTGAGCGTGTCCAGCATCACGTGAAGAGTGATGAGGTGCTTCATGCTGATTCGGGACAGTTTTATTAAATCCATAAGCCTTGTTATCCAGATGCTAGCTACAAAAAAGCCAGTAGATTATCTACTGGCTTGTTTCATAATAAATTATTCTGTATGAGCGTCAAATAAAGATTAACGCAGGCCGTTCAGAAATTCGGCACGGGTGGCAGGGTTGCGCTTGAAAATACCGCCCAATGCTGTCGTTGTTGTCGTGCTGGTAGCATCCATCACCCCACGCGCTTTCACGCAATAGTGGGTCGCATCCATAGTAACGGCAACGTCATCGCTTTCCAGCAGGGTTTGCAACGCAACTAAAATCTGCTGAGTCATGCGCTCTTGCACCTGAGGGCGCTGAGCGAAGAAACGGACAATACGGTTGATCTTCGACAGGCCGATGATCTTACCACGAGGGATGTAAGCAACAGTCGCAGTACCATCAATCGTCACCAAGTGGTGCTCGCAGGTGCTGGTCAGGGTTATATCCTTAACACGAACCATTTCATCACATTTCATCTTGTTTTCGATGACAGTGATTTTAGGGAAGTTGGCGTAATCTAGGCCAGAAAACACTTCATCAACATACATTTTCGCGATTCGATGGGGAGTCTCAACCAAGCTATCGTCAGTTAGATCCAGTGAAAGAAGTTCAAGGATCTCACGCATGTGATACTCGATTTTTTCTTTCTTCTCTTCGCGGCTTACCACCTTATCAGTCATCGGGGTTTCTAAGCCACGCTCAACCAGTGCTTGGCGCACTTTCAATGCAGATTCGCTAAATGCAGTCATTCTTTTCCTCCAACCGGCTGGGCTTAAGGCAAACATCAAGTAATTTTAGTTACTTATATGTATAAAACGCGCCCAAATACGAGTGCCAGCAAACTTTGAGACGGAAGGATACCCGTAATTGATCAAAATTACACTACAAAACTAGTCAGGTATTAGTGCTAGTGACCTTTTTTTGTCATAATTACCCCACTAAAACTTATAACGACGATAGACGGATACCTATTATGGGATGTTGTGACACTCCAGGCTTAATGCCAGTCGAAACCGCACTGACTAAGATTCTTGACCAAGTTGAACCATTGAAAGAGGTAACCTCAGTTTCTCTTTCAGAAGGCATGGGCTTGGTACTTGCAGAAGATATTTGCTCGCCAATTAACGTACCCCCTTTTGCCAACTCGGCAATGGACGGTTATGCCCTTCGTAGTGAAGACCTGGATAACACCGATACTTTGCGTATGGCAGGTAAGTCGTTTGCCGGTATCCCTTTTAACGGTGTTTGCCAGCCTGGCGAATGTATCCGCATTATGACTGGTGCCCAAATGCCAGAAGGTGCAGATACCGTTATCATGCAGGAAGAAACCGAAGTCGACGGCGAGAACATCCGTTTTACGGCTAAAGTGGCTCACGGCGAAAACGTCCGCCCAATTGGCGATGATGTCCACCAAGGTGATGTGGTTGTCGCCAGAGGCAATCGTATTACTGCACGTGAAATGCCTCTGCTGGCTTCATTGGGTATTGCTACCCTGCCGGTATACCGCCGCCCAGTCGTTGCCTTTTTCTCTACCGGTGATGAGCTGCGCCCTGTTGGCGAGCCTTTGGAAGCCGGTCAGATCTACGACAGCAACCGTTATGGTATCCGCGCACTGCTGGAAAAATTCGGCTGTGAAGTAATGGATTTGGGCATTATTCCAGATTCCCCTGAAAAACTACGTGAAGCTTTTGATAAAGCCACCACCGCAGATGTGCTGGTGACCTCCGGCGGTGTTAGCGTGGGTGAAGCGGACTACACCAAAGATATCCTTGATGAACAAGGTGAAATCGGTTTCTGGAAAATTGCAATGAAGCCAGGGAAGCCGTTTGCCTTTGGCACAATCAAAAATACCTGGTTCTGTGGCCTTCCGGGCAACCCTGTCTCTGCCATGGTAACGCTTTACCAATTGGTCCAGCCTATGCTGGCCAAACTGTCGGGCCACAGCCAATACCAGCCACCACAGCGACTGAAGGCAAAGGCAACAACGGTATTCAAAAAGCGCCCAGGCCGTGCCGACTACCAACGTGGCATTTACCAACTAAATAGCGAGGGCCAAGTCGAAGTTGCTACCACAGGTAACCAGGGGTCTGGCGCATTTAGCTCAATGCACCAAGCCAACTGCTTCGTAGTGCTCGAGCAAGAGCGTGGTCGTGTGATGCCGGGTGAAGATGTCACTATCGAGCTTTTCAACCACGCCATGTATTAATCAATGATTGTGTCCGCTGTATTAGGCGGACACAACACCCTCAATTTAGAACTCCCTACAGGAATACACAGTGGTAGAACTTACCGACGCAGAAATGCTGCGCTATAACCGCCAGATTATTCTTAAACAATTTGACTTTGACGGACAGGAAGCACTCAAAGCCGCTTCCATGCTAATCCTTGGTGCTGGTGGATTGGGCTGTGCATCAACCCAATACCTTGCTGCGGCAGGTGTTGGCAAACTAACGTTGATTGATGACGATAAAGTTGAGGTTTCCAACCTTCAGCGACAGGTTCTGCACAACGACACCACGGTTGGCATGTTGAAAGTTGACTCTGCCAAGCAAGCTCTGCAAGTAATCAATCCGAATACCGTTGTTGAGACTGTTGCCAAACGCCTTGATGACGATGCACTGAAAGCGCTTATCGAACAGCACGATATGGTGCTGGACTGCTGCGATAACGTAGATACCCGAAACCAGTTAAACCGTTTGTGTTTCGAGACCAAAACACCGTTGATCTCTGGTGCTGCCATCCGTATGGAAGGCCAAATAAGTGTTTATACCTATCAAGACAATGAGCCTTGCTACCAGTGCCTGAGTGCCCTATTCGGCCAGCAAGCCCTAACCTGTGTTGAAGCCGGGATCATGTCACCGGTAGTCGGTATTGTCGGTGCGGTACAAGCAATGGAAGCCATCAAGGTAGCGGCCAATATGGGACAGCCACTGACAGGCAAAATCCTGATGCTCGATGCCATGACAATGAGCTGGCGGGAAATGAAGCTGGGTAAACAGCCAAATTGCCGCGTGTGTGGTTAAAGTTAAAAAAGGAAGCATTCGCTTCCTTTTTTACTTTCGCATCAAAGTGTTGAACAAACGGATAAAATCAAAGAAACAAAGTGCATACAACAATGACGCAGCCCAGAAACGCGGCAAAGCAGATAGGTATTATCAGGTGTTTATCTCTCGAAAATGTCAGAAAGCCAGGGGGTTGGTGAACCAGAATAGTGACCAGCAAGAAGTTATAAACTGCAATGAGTACACCAATCAAAAACAGCTCAACATAAAGCAGGCTCCCTACGACAAACACATAGAAGAAAATCAATATGTAATCTATTACCACCAGCCAAGCTAGGCATTTTCTCATATTCACAGCGATCGCCAGTAGCTCACTCATAACGAGTCATCACATCAAAGGGAGTAACCGGCTGATTCCATTCTGCCTGTTTTGTTGCCTGCTGTTTTATATCAATCAGCTCTGTATGCAGTTGCTGCTCAGAATGATATGCCTTGTCCGCGCCTGCTGTCATTGAAAAGTGCTTGAACACTTTATTTAGCTGGGCATGGCTCTTTGCGGTCAAAATATAGAGCTCTATCCGCCGGTTAATCTCTGCACTCAGATCATCAGGATCTATCGGTGCGGTATCACTCATCCCGCTGACCTGAAAAATATGCCGCTCTTTTAATCCGCCACGATTGAGATAATACCGGGCCTGGTTTGCCCTCTCGCTTGAGAGTTCCCAGTTGGTTTTCGTCCCATTTTTAAACCTGCTGGCATCCGTATGGCCTGTTATGATCATTTTATTTTCAATTCGCTGCAACAGGCCTGCAAGGCTGAGTAGTAAGTCTTGGTAAAATGGCGTGACTCTCGCGCTACCGTTGATAAACATAGGGCCTTTGTTCGAGTCTAGAATCACCAACCTGACACCTTGCGGTGTCACCAACACACTGACACTGCCAAGACCATCAACCTCGGCTAGTTCTTGCATCACCCTTTCTGCCAACAACTCTAGTTCTTGTTGGCTGTTAAACTCCCCCTCCAGGACGGAGGTATCATTTACACGATGAAGCTCAGCGTCATAATGAGAAGTCGCAACATTCGGCAGAGGAAGTGGGCTTATAGAATTGGCCCCGACCTCTGTTGACCCCATTGGCATAACAGGATCATTACCATAAACGAAATAGTTCAGCAGCTTTTTCTGATCATCGATATCTACAACCTGCAAAATCCACAACACCAAGAACAAGCACATCAGTGAGATCATCAGGTCTGCCATCGCAACTTTCCAGCCACCATGTTGTAATGGTTGCCTTCTTCTCCTGCCTTTTTTAACAATGGTGTATTGAGATTCCATAATGGCCGCCTTTAACTTGATGTAGGCTGCTGCCTAAGGACTTCGACTGCCTTTTCAAGTTCGTCAAAGGAAGGCTTATAGCGTGTTTCAATATTCTTGCGCCCAGCATTAGCACACATGTGTGACGATTGCCCCTGAGCATGAGCTGACAGAATCGATTTAATACAGTGCAGTGGGGTAACTTGGCTTTCTGCAATATCTTTAATGCTGCTGGACATTGGGCCGAGAACACAATAGCAGCCAAACACCCCAGTAAAAGTACCGACTAATGCGCCTGCTATATTTTTTCCTATTTCAGTTATTTCCCCATCCAGCCCCTGCATGGTTAGAATGATGCCCATCACCGCTGCTAAAATTCCCAGTCCGGGCATCGCCTCTGCGGTGGCATGCAACTTTTCCGATGGCTTGATGTACTCATCTTCCAAGTGCTCGATTTCCTCTTCAAGAAAAGCCTCTAGCACATGTTGAGATTGCTTCCCGGTGATTACTTGGCGAAAAGAATCAATAATAAACTGTAAGGTCAATGCATCTTTTGTCACCTTGGGGTATTTGGCAAAGACCCGACTGCTATCTGGGTTTTCAACATGGATATCGAGTGCCTTAATATTCTGGACCTTTGCTATATTGATAAGCTCGAACATCAATGACAGTAATTGTTGGTAATACTCTTTATCATAGGGTGTCTTTTTAAATGCTAGGCCAATTTGTTGCACCATTAATTTCAGTGTCCCCGAAGTCGTTGACATTAAAAGGCTTGCCAAGGCTGAACCAAAAATAATAATTATTTCTGAAATTTTGAAGATAAATTCAATTTTTCCCCCAAGAAAGATAAAGCCCCCGAAGATGACGCTAAATACAACGATAACTCCGATTATCTTTTGCATACATCACTCTCCTGTATTCGACTCTTGAGGATTTCCAACCCACGGTGTTTTAACCTGTGTATTTTTACTTCATTGGTGCCAAGTACAAGCGCCACTTCTTTTGTGGTCAGGCTTTTCACATACACCAAGTAAATAATTCGTTTTTCTAATTCTGGCAATGTTTCAAGCACTTGCTTTACTTCATCAAACAACACCTGCTTATCGGTCTCTGGGACTGCGGTGACGATATTATCCAGCTCGATATCATCAACCACGTCGACAAACAACATAGCCTGCTGGTAGACTTGGCTATCAATACCTAAATGGCGACATATTTCCCCGCTATTTGGCTCCCGTCCCAAAATCTGAAGTAACTCTCTTTCTGTATGCTTAATTTTGTTGACCATCTGCCGCTTATCACGTTCCATATAGTCTCGGCGGCGTAATTCATCAATAAGCTCTCCACGAATTCGCACCGCGACGGCTCGCCTAAAGTCCTCATTGGCCACATGGTCAAATTTTCTCAGCTCAATGATCAGTGTCATCATTGCTGTCTGGCGCAGATCCTCATAAGTGCCATCATCAACCGCATACCGATAGCGGTAAAGCAGCCCGTGGATCATTTTGATATTGTCTTGAAGCGCCTGTTTTTCAATTTGCTTTAAGTTCGAATTATGACTAGAGGGGGTGTGCTGATATTTCCGCTGCATCAACATAATAACGGCCCTTACTGAAATACAGCCTTGGTCACGAGTACATCCCCTATTTGCAAAGTCGGCAATTCATCGAGTTCGTCTTTCAAATCATCTTGAAGAACGTATATAAATTGTTTGTCATGAAAGTACTCGAGGTCTTTAACGCTGAATTTTTTAATGATCCTGTTCTTGACCCGACTTAATTGTTCTTCCAGATATGGGGCATTACCCTTTGGCGTAAATAAAGAGACATCAAGCAACAGCAAGCTCTGCCGCTTTCCCAAGTTAATAGGTACTAATACATTCTCTATCTGCACCTCGATATTTTGCGGTTCGGCTGGCCCTGATTGATTGACTTCAAACAGGGCTAATATGGCTTTCATGCTGATGACGTTATTTTGGTAAAGCACAAACCCAGTCAATGACACAGCAAGGGTTAAAATCACTGCAACTAAAATTTTCATAACATTATACCCTCGCAATATAAGCGTTATATTCCAGTGTGGTTATTTCATTGTCCGCCAATGCGTCATTGGATAGTAGGCTTCCCTCTCCCTCATCCCCAAAAGGCTGGCTATTGTGCTGGCCCTGATATGAACCTTGCTGAGAATAAGTAATATTGACTTCAGACAGTGCGGCATTTTCAGACACCAATTCGGATCTTAGACGTTCAGAGGTTGCTATTAATGCTTCCCGGGTAATAGCAGATGACGCATTGACTTGAATATTGAGCTTGTCCCCGTCTAAACGAAGCATCATTTCCACTTTCCCAAGTTCAGGCGGGTCAAACCGTATCCGCGCTGATTGGCTGAGCGTATCAAACTGAATTTGGACCTTGTCCTTAATCACCTGGTAGATTTGCTTTTGCACCTCGACTGGCAAACTCCTCTCTATATCTATGCCTGTATTGATGCCTTTGGAGGCCATCGCTTCAATCTGAATGACCGGCATTTCCGTCAGTTGATGCGACCCTACTATTGGGCTGGCTTGGTTTACACCGCTATATAATTGGACAGCTAACTGGCCTGTGGGATGATTGGTATGGGAATGGCCAAAATACATCGCCGATAGTGGAGTTGCATTGAAACGATCCGCTTGTCCTTCTTGAGCATACACCTTTTCCGTCTCGTTCGAACCTTGGGTCAATTGCGCTTGTGTATTCTGCCAGATTTGATGCTCATCTCGACTAAGCCTAACAAGCACCGACGACATTCTAGAAGAGAGCCCCAGCTTGTTTGAGGATAACCACATACCTAACTGTTGCTGCATTTGTGGTATCGCGACCTGTTCGGTTCCTTCTTTGGCAAAGAACAAGCTATCCAGCCCATTGTGACTGATATTAAGCTCTACAGTTGGCACGGCCAATGGCGAAATCGTTTGCTCCTCGGCTAAACGCATTCCATCTTCCTGTCCCTGTTCAACCGAGACCGATGTTAACGCCTGAACAAAATTAGCTGGCATGGAAGGCTGCTCGCCTATTTCTATAGAGGCTTGCAGTCGTTGGACAAGCTGTCCTGATTGAAGTACCTTCACCAGATGTACCATGTTCAGTCCCCTGCTCTCGCCTTGGTAGTCGCATACGCCTTGTCGCGTTCCCTTAGGCTGACATTATTCACTAGCTGAAGTTTTAATTTACTTTGTTCACTATCGACTAAATCGACACAAGATTGGTGTAGCAGCTTTAGTCGGTTAACAACCTTAAGGTATGCCGGTTCCGATTGCTCAATCTCGGGCAGAATAGTCGCCAACATCGTATTGAGTTTCGCTATATGAGCAAAATGCCTGGCGGCAATAGCGGTTTCCAGCTTGTCTGCCAGTTGGTTGAGTTGCTTAGGAGTGGGTTTCATCTACCCACTCCATCGCCCCCTCCCACCCCTCTTTGAGATCTGTCATGACCGCTATGAGCTTTTCGATAAGCTCGGGCTTCATTTCCTTCGATGCCTCAAACACCGTGGCAATGCCATGCTCATAGAGCGCATGGATATTTTGAATCAGCGATTCAGCAGTAGATAAATCCAACGACGCATCAAGGCCCACTAAAATATCAATCGATTTTTGAGATGCTTTTGCTTTCATCTCCAGATCTTTATGCTCAATGGCATACCTGACATTTTCAAGTTCTTGGATCAGCCGCTCATGAAGCATACATATCAGCTCGAAACTCGATGATACCGACGCATTGGCCGTCACCTGAAAGTTGGCGTAATTAGCCTGGCTCTGATTGCCTAGTAACATATCCCTATTCCTTTCATCTTAATTGGTCTAGACCGTAAATAGGCCAGACACGGAATCCAAATCACTACTTAACGAATTAAGCTGAGTGAACTGGGCAAGGTAGCGGTTGTAGTAGGTTTCATAACGGGTATCTAGTTGCGCCAGTGCATCATTAATCCGGCCTTTTTCGTCGTTGAGGATATCAATTCGCCGATTCAGTGACCCATCGGTAAAGCCAATATAACTTTCCAGTGCCCCCTCAAAAGCTTCGAACACGCCGCCTGCCCCTGTAAATATCGTCTCAACATCAATGGTGGTGGCAGCATCTTCAAAGGCTGAGCGATCTAGACTGAGTTTGCCGTCACGACCAATTTCTAGACCAAGACTAAATAAACGGTTACCGTCATAATCATCGCGAACAATGGCCGATAGCTGGTTTTTGATATTACGAACTATGCTGTCTGAAGCCAGTATCCCTCGTGCTTCTTCTTCATTGCCGGATGAGGTTAAGTTAGAGATCTCTGTTACAGCATCGTTATACGCATCAACAAACTCTTGCAATGCATCCATTGTTGCCGACTGATCATCACCAATCGAAATTTTGGTTGCCGTATCCCCGCTGCTATTTGCCGCCTTCACCGTTAAATCCACACCCTCAATAAGCGATTCAAAGGTATTGCTTGAGTTGCTTAGTTCAGCGCCGAACTCACCACCAAGGGCAATGATTGCATCTTGTGCAACTTGTAAAGGTGCCCCACTGGCGGCAGATACCGCGCTATCCCATCCGCTGGCGGCATCGGCGGTCATGGTAAAGGCAGCATCAGCGCCTTGGCTGTCCGAGCCAAACAGTACCTTCATTACTCCTTGAGATTTCACTAAGGTTGCCTGAATAGAACCGTCAAGTTTGTCATTGAAATGGGTCACAAATTCGCTATAGGTCACATCGCCACTGCTATCGGTATCGGCATCCATGATATTGATATCAGTCACAATGCCATCCTGAGTGACGCTGAACGTGCCAGCCGTTGCCATCACATCATTGGGATCGGAAGAGTTCGCATCAATAACCAATTGGTGATTACTCGCTGTTTGCTTAACAAAAACATCAAGCTGGATATCATCGACACCAGAGGCAACAGACAGAGAAAAATAGTCCTCGTTGCTGGATGTGGTCGCCGTTTGGGTCAGCTGTGAGCCCGTTTTAGTAAACTCATAGAGCTTATCCTCCAATGCCTGGAGAGAGGATTTCACCCGATTAATCGCTGATGTTTGGTTGGTTATGGTCGATAACTTTTGGTTGTAGCGCAACTCAAAGGGTTGCACATCCAAGCTGGCAAAATTGCTGGCAAGCTGTACGGCGTCGACGTTCATAATTTGTTCCCCGCCTTCAAATTAGGAGGTACAGCTTTCACCCCCCTTCCCTGTTGGTTCGGTTAGCCTAGTAGGCTCATTGCAAGCTGTGGCACCATTTTTGATGCGCTCAGCATTGAAGCACCCGACTGCATTAGCATTTGCGATTTGCTCATCATCCCGGACTCGGAAGCGAAATCGGTATCCATGATACGGCCTTTGGAAGCTTCAACATTTTCTGTCATGTTGCCCAAATTAGTAATAGTATGCTCGAGTCGATTGATTGTGGCCCCGAAAGTAGAACGAATTTCACCAAGGTCGCCAATAATACCATTATCTGTAGCAGTGGCTGGATCACCAGTTAAAGCATCCATAGCTGTCGTTGCATTAGCCTGTGACGTTAAATCACCAATCCCTAGGGCCCCTGACGTACCTACAAATGTTTTTAGATCCGCAAGAGCAGTTGAAGTCGCTCCGAGGGTTGCATCAAATGTCAATGTTTCAGCGGAAGTGCTGCCGATTTGAAAATCCACAGTAGCATTGAACACCCCAGCAGCTCCAATAAGGTTGTTACCACCAAAATTTGTATTGGCAATTACATTTGCCAACTCCTCGCCCAACTGCTGATACTCTGCATCAAGCGCAGCTCGGTCAGCAGCAGTATTGGTACCGTTTGCTGCCTGCGTGGCCAAGTCATTCATACGGTATGCAATATTGGTCATTTCATCAAAAGCACCTTCCCCTGTTTGAAGCATAGAGATGGCATCTTGGGAATTACGCATTGCCACTGTCATTCCTCGGCTCTGTGCTTCCAGACGGTTGGCAATTTGTAGGCCTGCGGCATCATCCGCTGCCGAATTTATACGAAACCCTGTTGATAGGCGCTCTAAAGACTTCGTTAGCGCATTATTGGTTGACTGAAGTGTATTTTGCGTTACCAAGCTTGCGTAGTTCGTGTGTACTGAAATAGCCATTTGATGTTCCCCATCATTGGTTGCTGTTCAATAACTGCTAACGGCGGAGAAAAAAATCCATTTCATTTTTATTTGAAGAATTTTCACTTCAATCCCAAAATTACAAGTAACAAATTTAAGAAGTCCTGCAAAAAAATCCTAGTCGATTATTCAACAATCACCACCCAAATGGCTGAATATGAGAAATGTAATTAAAGCGGTATCTTCACGATTGACCATCCCAGTTGTCCTGTTGATGATTCTGGCAATGGTGATCCTCCCGTTGCCACCGATCCTGCTCGATTCGTTTTTTACCTTTAATATCATGCTGGCTATCGTGGTACTGCTGGTCAGCAGTACTGTCACAAGAGTATTGGATTTCTCGATATTCCCGTCATTATTGCTGGTGGCGACCCTACTGAGGCTGACACTCAATGTGGCTTCCACCCGCATCGTGTTATTAGAAGGCCACAATGGTGGCGATGCCGCCGGTAAGGTGATCCAATCTTTCGGCGAGGTGGTGATTGGCGGCAGCTATGTGGTTGGTATTGTGGTGTTTGCGATCCTGATGATCATTAACTTTGTGGTGATAACCAAAGGGGGAGAACGTATCTCTGAGGTCTCGGCCAGGTTTACCCTTGATGCTCTTCCCGGTAAACAAATGGCGATTGATGCCGACCTCAATGCAGGGGCAATTAACCAGAACGAAGCGAAAGCGAGACGCAAAGATGTCGGGGAAGAGGCTGAGTTCTATGGTGCGATGGATGGGGCCAGTAAATTCGTCCGTGGCGATGCAATAGCCGGGTTATTAATACTATTCATTAACTTAGGTGGTGGCGTACTGATCGGCATCTTTGAACATGGGCTCACTGCAGAAGCGGCATTTCAAACTTATGCTTTGTTGACCATAGGGGATGGATTAGTTGCCCAAATTCCGTCACTGCTACTCGCAACCTCTGCAGCCATTATCGTCACCAGAATCAGCGACAATGATAATGACCTTGCCCAAACCGTCAAAAAACAACTATTGGCTACCCCTCACAACCTCTATATGGCCGCTGGCGTGATGTTTGTGATCGGTAGTGTTCCCAACATGCCTCATTTGGCTTTTTACACTTTCACCGTCCTGTTGGCTTTTGTCGGATGGCGTCAATCTACCTACCAACCCGATGTTGCCGAGGTCAAACCGGTTGATGAACAACTCACCAAGCCTGGACTTGAGTCCAACATTGACTGGACCATTATCCCCACCGTTGATGTGATCGGCCTTGCCCTCGGGTTCAAACTGGTGCCTTTAGCCTCAACCAAAAAAGGCGCAAACCTGCTCAAAAGTATCCGGGGCAGTCGTAAGACACTCAGTGAACAAATTGGCTTTGTGATCCCCGAGGTCGTGATCACCGATAACCTCTCTCTCAAACCTTCAGAATACACCATCAGCATTGATGGCGATGAAATAGAGCGTGGTGAGGTGTTTGCCGATAAAATCATGGCGGTTGGCAACCGTATTGATCACCCGGAACTCGACGGGATTGTCGGCATTGATCCCGCCTATCAGTTACCTGCGTTATGGATTAGCAAAGAGGATAAAACCAAAGCAATTAATCTGGGTTTTCAGGTCATTGACGTGCACGATGTTATCGCGACCCATGTCAGTAAGGTGTGTAGTGAACACCTCGACAACATTTTCAACTATGACGATGTCAAAGCACTCAACCATAGACTGGCACTCCAGCACCCAGAATTGGCTGATAACCTCACCACTGTCATTTCCCCTAACCTACAAATGCAGGTGATCCGTCAGTTACTCGCACAACAAGTCCCCATCATTAATGTTCGCACCATCGCCAATACCATCATCGAGAGTATAGAAACCGTCAAAGACCCTATTTTGTTGTCATCCAATATCCGGGTCGCGCTCAAACGCTCCATCATGAATTTAATCTCACCCAACAATAAGACCATTAACGCGTTTATTATCGGACCGAGCTTAGAAAGCGAAATGAAAGGGGCGATTTCAGTTTGCCAACAAAACGACCCAGCAGTGCCACTCGATGCGATCCCATTTGAGCCATCGGTTCTGCAGAAATTTCAAAACCGGATGCCGACTATCGTGCAAACTATGCAAAGCCAGAACCTACCTCCGGTAATGGTGGTTCCCCCAACCTCCCGTCCTATCATTTCTAAACTGGCAAAAGCCTTTGCCAAAGAACTCATTATCTTGAGCTATAACGAGATCCCCAATGAATATGGTCTTAATGTACTCGGTGAGGTGGAGTAAGGCGCTATAACACCTTGACTGACCCCTTACCCATCACCACACCCTGCAGTCGTTTCCCTGACTGCAGGTTTTCGATTGCTATTGTATCGCCCACGACACCGTTTTCGAGAGCCAGCCCTTTAGTTTCCAATTGAAAGGTTTTCGACTGATATAGAACTTTAACTGGATGCCCTTTTTCAACGGCATAATTGATATATAACCTTGCGCTGGTTAGCACGTCTCCCTTGTTCACCCGGCGCTTTAACTTACTACCAAGGACTGCTTCATAGGAAAAGAATAGCGGTTGCGCCTTATAAAGTGTTGTTGGTTTCAATTCGATATCTGCCAATGTCAACCGATGCCCTTTCTTCATCGATTTAGCGGCCGTGATCGCAGTAACTGTGACCAAGGTCGTTGACGTTGCTGATATCACCCACCCCGCTGAACCGCAAGTGATTTTCCACTTTTGATTACCCAATTTAACGGCGGAGTTTGAGCTCAGCAAAAGCTCATCGGTACAGGACGGTAAATTGGATACGGCTCGTGAAATGCGCAACTTAATATCGAGGATTGCACTGGTTGGATAATGATATTGCAATGAGGTTTCAATACGGGTACGGATCAGTTGAGCAAAAAGCTGTTGTTGCCCTTGTTCGTTGGCATGAACAGGGGTTGAGCAGAGGGTGTACCCTAAAGTAACGAAGAAAACCCGAAGAGCTATCGCCCTACACATTCACCCTCAACTCATATTTACCTAGCGCTTCTTTGATTGCAGTATGCTGCAAGGTGATCACATTGCCCTGACGTTCGATTTCGGCTTTACATCCCCACATGGCCTGCTCAATTTGCTTGTCCAACTGAATAAGACTCCGTTGGATGCCGCCTTTTAATTTTGCTTGTACCTGAGGCACATATTTTCGCCCACGACACCCCAATCGCCTTGCCATCTCGCAGCGTCTCTTTTCTGCTTCAACTAGTTGATCAGACAAAGCCATGACCTTGTTATTCAGTAATGCCAACTGTTCATACTTCTGGGCACGGGCAGCTATGCGAATTTGCTCAACCTCCCCTTCTAACTGACGGCAGAGGGCAAGCATATGTTTACCGTAGGTCATATATCCCACTAACACTTCCTTAGCTGTCATGATCTAGCCTTACCAGCGCTTTAGCTAGTTCATCCATATCAAACTCTAACTCTCCCGATGCAAGCTGCGCTTTAAGCTGCGCTACCTTATCAAGGTCTATATCATCCAACTCAGCAAACAAGTTGTCGGTGCTTTCGATCAACTCAAGTTCATGCTGAGATAAGGATACTGAGTTAATACCCTGCTTTGGCTCAGGCTTCACCTGCTGGCTTTGCACTACATCAACCTGGCCCTGCGGCAAAATAGGTTTTATGTTATCGACTTTAAACTGGCTCATAATATTATGCTCACCCGCCCCTAACTATTAAACTATAACGGCAATTGCCAGAGGCTATTTCATCTTTTTGCCAGCAAATTAATCACATTATCCCGAGTGGGCCCCTGAAACCCGCGCTGTATCGATTTCAGGGAGACTTCCGGGCTTTCTATCAGGTGCCGTTTAAAGCTACCAAACTGTTCGAGTTCAGGGTGATGACAAAAGGCGATAAGTTGGCCCGCGTGGACTTTTTTACTTTTCAGTACCCTCGATAAAGCCACGAACATTTTATTGACGCGTTCCAATGCTTGATCAATTTGATCTGACGCCCCAGCCTCATTCACTGCCAGTCGGGTAATATGCTCAAATACTGGGTGCAACGGGGTGACATTAACGGCAATAGGTGTGCCTTCGGCATACCTTCCCCCCTGACCAGAAACATACACCTGCCCGTCCCAGTTACGCCATTGGCTGTCCTTGATGCCGATAACAAACTCCTGGCGAGAATTCACCCGCAAACGCAAATGGGCATAGGCAAACATCATCTTAAATTGCTCCAGCAATATATCCTTTTCGACAGTACGGTCAAAAGCCAATGCCACCAACCGGTTGTTGATATACAAAGAGACAACTTCGTCACGGTATTGCTCTCGGCTGAAATCTAGACCGGGGACAGTGAACTCAATAATAGGATCATCAGATTGAACCGGGGCAAAACTCGAATCGACAACATAATTGCCAAAAAGCTGCTTATTTCCCCACACCGCCAAATTCTTTTTTATCTGATCAATACGGTTTGCCTGTTCCGGACTATATTGCGACAACCCGGCAATAGTACGCAGGTTAATAAGCTCACTGGCTAATTTTCGCAATACTTCACCTGCCAACGACAACCGGCTATACATACGGTGGGAATCTGATACTTCAGCAATTAAATTGGGACGTTCTTGCAAGTTCATCCTGATAATCTGCTGTCGCATCACAGCGGTTTGGGGTTGAATCGGCTCAACCTTACCGGGTTGCTTTATTTTATTCGGAGCAGTGGGGTTGACCTGATTCTTTCGCTTGCTAATACCTGCTAATTTCATTCCATTGACCTTCTTGATCAGGTTAACCTTGGTTCGTTGGCAAAGTTAAGGGTAATCACCCCTTCCGTTTGTAATTCCTTGACAATATCAATAATTTCTTTGCGCGCTTTATCAACCTGACTCACCGGAACGGCACCAATGCGTACCAAGTTCTCTTTTAATTCCATCGACACCCGCTGAGGCATCGAATTAATAATATATAAACGGTGATCTTTACCTGTTCCCTTTAAAGCGTATGCCCACTGCTCCAAACTGACTCGGTCATTAATCAAATTAATGGTTTCAAGGTCTTGATTAAACAAGGTAAAGAAGTCAAACATGGCTTCTTCAACCAAATTCGCAACCTCTTTATCTTGATCATGGAGAAATTCAAACAAGTGACTCTTATCACCTGAATAACGGTTGATCAGATCAGCTACCACTTTTGACCCCTGTAAACTGGCTGAGCCCCCGCTGTGGTAATTAATTTTACAACGATCGATAAGATCCTTAAGCGTTTCCATCAAACCAGAAGTCAGCACTTGGGTTTTCGATATTTGTAAAATTAGCTCATGACAATCCTGCTCATCGTATTGCTCTAATACCCGACTACTGTAATCAAGCGGCAAATGGGCGATCAGCAGCGCCTGAATGTTGATATGTTCTTTTTTGAGATCATTGACCAACAAATCGGGTGGGATCCATGCCAGTTTTTCAGCATGGGAGCGTATTTCATCCCCATATATTTCTGACACCAAATCCCTTGCCAGATTACCGTTCAAGGTTTTCTCCAGTACATTGGTAATATAGTTTCTTGTTCCTCCCAAAATTCCAGAGTGTTTTCGAAAGTCATCAAAAAAGCCGGTCAGCGACACCAGCGCATCTTTAGCTTTAATATCGGTGGTCTTACTCATGGCGTGGGTGATTTGCTTTATTTCTTCATGGGTAAAGCTTTTCAAAACCTCAGAGCCGATATCTTCACCCATGCTAAGCAGTAACATAGCGACACCGTCTACGGTTTGATATTTCGGTTGATTATCCATCTTCTCTGCCACTCAATTCGTCTGACAATGATTTCAGGCATGCAGCCAAGTCCGCAGGATCTCCGCTACCCGGTTAGGATCTTCTTTCGCAATCAGTTTGAGGTGCTTAATCTGTACTTCCAATGGGCTGTCCGGTGGCGGTAAGTTATCATCTAACGCCTTGATCCCACTTGCATCTATCCCCAACGCATCGAGCTTGGACTGAAGCGCTGCGCTGTTTTGCATATCTTCTTTGGTGATCACTTCGTCATACTCCATTCCCTCAGCCTCGCTTTCTTCCCGCTCAGCCGATTGAGTCAGGTACTGAGCCAGGGGTTTGAGCACCACCATGATCATTAACACACTCAACATTACACCAAGCAAATATTTGAGCGGCTGCATAACTTTTGTATTTTCAAACCAAGGGACAGGTGCCTGTGCCGGTATTTCTGCGACCACAAAAGGAAAATGGGTAATATTAATGGTATCGCCGCGCTCGAGCTTGAAGCCAATCGCTGAGCGCACTACATTTTCCACATTAGCCAACTCATCAGCAGTCCACGTACTATTGGGGTTGGCAAGATCATTAACCACAACCGACACCGATAGGCTTTGCAATACACCTTGTTGATGTTGGATGTGCCTCACCTTACCGCTTACGGCATAATCCCGCGAGGTCTCGCTGCGATTGACCGTAGAATTCGGCTCGGGCTGAGGTTCGCCATCGGTCACTGGCGGCGTATTACTCAAGGCTCCGGGGATCCCTAGTGCCATGGTGGACTCATTTGTGTCATTGAACACTTTTTCTTTCCGAATAACAGGATCGGAATACAGCTCTTCGGTCTCTTCTACCCGGGAAAAGTCAATATCAGAGGCTATTTGTACCCGGAAGTTGCTGGCACCAAGAATAGGGGTCAACATGTCTTTAGCCTGCGCCACCAGCGTTTGTTCCAGCCTACGCTTATAATCAGCTTGTTTACCCGTCGTGATTGTAATATCACCTAAAGTCGCATCGTCTGATAGTAAGCGGCCATGCTGGTCAACGACCCGAATATGTTCGGTTTTCATACCAATAACGGCCCCGGAGACCAGGTTGATGATCGATTCGACCTGGGTTGGTTTAAGATCCATCCCATTGATAATATGAACAATCACCGACGCTCTGGCTTGCTCGTCATCATCTCGCATAAACAAGCTTTCTTTGGGAATAGCCAAATGAACCCGGGCCAAACTCACCGCACTCATGGTAGTAATACTACGGGCCAACTCACCTTCAAGGGCATGCCGATAACGGGCGCTTTCCATAAACTGGCTCTCGCCCATGCTGTTCGAGTTATCAAGAGAGTCAAAGCCATTGGGAAGTTGTTCCTTCAAACCTTTAGAGGCTAAGACCATTCTGATTTTGGCAACCTCTGCTTCCGGCACTAGAATTTGGCCATCATCCTGGCTCAATTTATATCGGATTGACTCTTCATCGAGTAGTTGCAAGACCTGACTTGAATCATAGTTGGCCGATTTACTGTATAACGGCCTAAACCTCTCAGTTGACGTCCACAGCATAATGACGATGATCGCAGCCGTGATGGTAGCGAAAATCGTAATGATAACCACATTGCGCTGAGAACTTTGCCAAAACTGGCCGAGCCATCCCGACGCTTCATTCAATTTCTCTTTTGCCGCATCCAGATTATTGGTTAATGCAGGCTTGGCTTCCAATTCTGCTGCCATAGCATCCTACCCCTAGTTAAATCGGCATTTTGATGATGTCTTCAAAATTAGACACCATCTTGTTTCTTACTTGCATAAGCGCACTAAACGAAAGCTGCGCCTTCTGCGCGGCAATAGTCGCGCCAATCAAATCATCACTCTTTCCCAGTTCCACTGCCGTTACTTTCTCCGACGCATGGGATTGGTAAAGATCGACGGTATCTAACACTCCCCTCAACATCTCACCGAAAGCTAATGACTGTCCCGAAACTGACTCAGTGGCTACCACCTGTCGGGTAGGCGGCAGCATAAATGAATCAGATAAGGGGTTCGTCGCGATCTGCCGGTGAAATGCCATTTTATCCGACATATCCTGTTGTAATTGAACCAGGCTCAACTCTTCCATTGCTTTACAACCCCCAGCGCTTATTGGCGTACAAGACGGATCTCTACCCGCCGGTTTTTGTCGCGGCCTTCGACCGTTTTATTGTCATACTTGGGATACCTATCCCCATGCCCTCTTATCTCGATCATTTTCTTTGACACACCATTGGCAATAAACCATTGGGCAACATCTGAGCCACGTTGCTTGGAAAGCTGAAGATTGGATACAGGATCGCCAAGGTTATCGGTGTAACCATCAATCAGAATTTTAATGATCTCAGGATCTTTTTTGACTAGAGAGCTAATATCTTTAATCGTTTGTTTTTGGTTATCATTCACCCCCACGACACCTTGTTGAAACAGTAGCTCTACTTGGCGTGCATGCTGGAAATTCACTGGCGGTAAATCAAACCGGCACTGAGTGAACTGTTCATAAGCATGAATAAAGTTTGTGGTTGGAAAATAGACACCAGAATCGATCATATTGATCCCAAACCACGCCCCATGAGCCATATCATCAAGCATGGATGACACCCCCTTATTGCCTATTAACGCCGATCCTTGCTGGCGCAGATTACTGATCGTGGTGGTTGAATAATGATTAACGCCCCCCCAAACCGGTTCCGTCGTTTCGACTAAAACTGATGCAGGTAAATCACGGAAACCCTTTTTTTCAACCTTGATCGACAACGGTTGGGCTGCGACGAGAATAAACTTGACGATAAAACCAGTACGGGGATCAGCCGATTGTAAAATACACTGGTCAGCCTGCTGGTGATACTGCCACTCCACACTATCGAAAGGCACAATATACTTGCTTGCCATAGCAGCCGCAGGCAACGACATTCCAATAGCTGCAACCATCCACTTGAGGGCAATCCTTTTCTGCCCCGGAAAATAGCAGCCTGTGGGATTAACGTTCATGGCCAACCTCACACCAAGTCAAACAAAGAGATACCAGCAACTCGCGCAAAGGTTTTTTGGGTCGCCTCAAGCGCAATCATGCCCTGATTGAGCTCTACCGATGCCTCGGCGTAATCAAGCTCAACCAGCTCTGTTTTTACGGTTTCAGCAAAGAAAACCATATCAATACTGGTTTCCTTGAGCCTATCCATGGCGTTGTAGCGACTTCCTATTTCAGTCAACGTTTCCAACAGGTTCTGATGGTGCGTCTGGTTTGTTATGAGCGCAGTATCTAAGGTCGTTACAAAACCGGGGGTCGCCAATTCAAGCTCAGCTATCGCATTATCGAGGTCGGTAAAGATGACATTGCTACCAATAACATCAGTAATTGTGAAATTATTAGGTACATACTGATCAACCCCAACTTTGGTTTCACGGTAACCTGTATTGGTATTCATCATGTATGGCGGTGCAATGTCGATAGCCCGATTGGTAATGTCGGTGCCAGAAAAAAGGTAACTTCCTTCGTGCTTTTGATTTAGGGTAACCAGCATCTCTTGTTTTAACGATTTCAATTCCAGCACAATCCCCACACGGCTTGCCTCATCAAGCGTACCATTCTTACCTTGCAGTAGCAGTTCGTTAACCTGCTGGGACAACTCTTCCAGGGTATTCAGGCTAGTTTCGTAACGGGCGAGTTGAGACTGAACATTATCGATATTGCGCTGGTACTGCTGATTATCCGACACGTTTTTTTTCAACCCTTCGAGCCTGACAGCGGCAATAGGATCATCAGAGAGATGGTTAAGCTTCAAGCCAGATGACATTTGCTCGAACACTTTATTGAGGCGAATGTTATTGTCCATTAAAGACTGATGCATAATTGCATTGAACTGGGAGTCAGTCACTCTCATGAGGTTCTCCTTAGAATGCTTGAAGCAAGGTCTGGAACATCTGGTTAGCGGTACTGATCACTTTCATATTAGCCTCATAGGCGTTGAGGTATAGCACCATATTGGCCGCTTCTTCATCCGAATTCACGGCGCTGATACTGTCTCTGGCAACCTGTGCATCCTCCATACTGATAGTGGAAGACAAGGCTTCGTTTTCAGCCTGACGGGTCCAGATACCCACTTCCCCCAGCAGTCCAGAATAAGCACTATAGGGCGTTTGACCAGCCACCGTACCGACAGCAAAAGTAGCTTGGGACAAGGTTGACAGTTCTTTTAACTTGTCGCCATTACCCGCCAGCAAAGGATCAGATGAAAAAGCTAACTCTCGAGCAGTGAGGTTAGGGTCAATGGCTATGGAAGAGGCTTCACTGCCGATGTTGTAAGTAAACAGAGGTCGGCCAACATTACCATTCAAATCAAAGCCGCTGATTAAGACTGCGTTCACTCCATCTGCAAATGCTTTGGTCAGATCATTTAACTTGGTTCGGATAGGATCGAACTGCTCACTTTTCAAAGCGGCTATTGCCCCAACTTCCCCACCGAGTTCCGCATCGATAGGCAAAGTCACCGATTGAAATGTAATGTTGAGTTCCGTGCTGTTTGGATCACCATTTGATAGATCCCGGCTCAAGGAAGCGGTGTAGCCCCCTACCACCAAAGGTTGACCATTTGGCGTGGATAACTCAACCGTACCGGTATCGGTATAGATCATTTTAATATCAATCGATTCTGACAAGGCATTGAGATACCTATCCATTGTATCCTGAAGGCCGGCCACACTATTACCGAGCAGAGCCTCTTCATTAAGCTTTTGGTTAAGATCAGAGATGTTTTTCAGATCACTATTGATGCTCGTCACCAGAGCTTCATAGCGTTCACTATTTGCTGCTTCCTGTTGTTCGAGTTGAGACGCTAGCGCATTGAACTGTTGTGCTAATGCATCAGCATTTGTCAGCACCTGTTGGCGAAATGCCGAATCTTCAGGGGTAACACTCGCTTCATCAATAGCAGCAAAAAAAAGATTAAACCCTTCTGTGAGATTTAACCCGTCCGCTGAAAGCACGTTTTCAATATTAGACAAGCCATCAAAATAACTTTGAGCATAGTTTGCCTTTTCAATCGCCTGCCTCAAGCGGTTAATCGATGACTGCTCGGCTACCCGCAACACACTATCAACATCGACCCCGGCCCCTAGGTTAACGCCATTGACATAGTTGCCTGAGGAAGTCGCTTCAAAGTTTACGAGTTGTCGGCTATAACCCGGTGTATTCACATTGGCTGTATTTTGCGCCGTTGTGTTGAGCGCTACTCGATTGGCGAGCACACCACTCAACCCAATATTGACCATTCCCATTATGTATTCTCCGTGGTGGTAGCACGATTAGGCAACTGCGATGACAACTGTTTAAAAATCATTTCTGCTAACCCAAAAGAAGACTGCTTACTTAAAGTTTGTGCCAGCTGCGCATCAAGCATATCTTGGAACATCCCCGCCGATTTCATAGACAGCGGATTGTTTTCATCGCTCAATACCTGGCTGGATACCCGCATTCGGGCAAGCATCTGCTGCAAGAACAATGCTTCAATCTGCTGTGAGGCGGTACGGAGTCCGGACGAGGATTTGTCGTGCTTGAGCTGAGCCAGTGAGTGGTTATCAAGATAAAACGCCGGATTGGCAACCGGATTAGCCGTTTCTGCATAACGGGCAGGCGCTGTGGAGTGCAAACCTACCCTGGTGTTGTCCATCGTTGGTTGAAATGCAACAGCTTGTTGGCTAGGTAGCATAGGTTGATCACGCTTTACCTTAACGTCACTGGCTGTTGGATTGGCTATTGGACGACACTGACATCCTGTACGGGCTGGCAAATTAGTGTCTGGCCCTGAAATCAATGTTTTTTGTTCGAAGTGTCCAACACTATCGGCATACATCATTAGATCACCACCAGGTCGCCATTGAGTGCCCCAACTTCATCCAACGCCTGTAAAATCTGCATCAGCGCTTCAGGTGTAGCACCCACATTATTGATTGCATCAACGATTTCTTGCAGATTAGTGCCCCGAGGCCAAATCATGGTCGTTCCATTGACTTCACTGATATTGATTTCGCTGTTCTGCACTATGGCCGTTTCGCCAACAGAATTAAACGCACCGCCGGGTTGCGAGACTGACTCTGATTCAAGAATAGTGACAGTGATCCCTCCCTGGCTGACGGCTGCCTGGGATACGGTCACATTCTGGCTAATCACCACAGTGCCAGTGCGCGAGTTAAACACCACTTTGGGTATTTTAAGCCCTTCGACAACTTCGAGCTTTTGGATCATGGAGACAAACATCACTCGGTCTTCGCTATCTTCTGGGGCAGAGACTTCAACTTGTCCTTTGTTCAACGCTTTCGCTACCAACCCGCCGAACATTTGATTGATCGCCTTGGAGATATTCAATGCCGTTTCATAGCTCGGCTGTTTGAGCTGAAGTTTTATTGTGGGGTCAATATCCTCCGCGGCACTGATGTTACGCTCCAACGTAGCCCCATTAGGGATACGTCCGACCGTGGGAGTGTTTCTTGTTACGCTAGTACCGTTTGCACCGGTAGCGTTAAATCCTCCAACGACTAAACTGCCTTGGGCTATCGCGTAAACCTCTCCATCAATTCCACGCAGTGGTGTCAGTAGCAAGGTTCCGCCTCGCAGGCTTTTTGCATCGCCGATAGAAGAAACGGTAACGGTTAATGTCTGCCCCGCGCCCATATGCGGCTCAACCATTGCCGTCACACTTACTGCTGCAACATTTTTTAATTTCGGGTTGGTAGTATCATCCAACTGAACACCGAACTGCTTGATCATATTCACCACAGATTGTTGGGTAAACTTCACCTGTGACTTGTCTCCCGAGCCATCAAGGCCAACCACCAGTCCATAACCAATCAGCTGGTTCTGTCTGTCCCCATAGATATCGGCTATTTCTGCAATCGGCCTTGCTGCTATGCTTGCAGTCGTAAACAGCAAAAAGATGATATAGACCAGCGACTCAGACAAGCGTCGCAAGGGTTGCTGGAAGTTATGCATTAGAAAGGTATCCATGGCGAATTGAAAAACTGGGTCAACCAACCCGGTGTATTGGTATCTGCGAAGGTCCCCCGTCCAGCATAGGTAATACGAGCATCGGCAATACGCTGTGAGGAAAGAGTGTTGTCCGCTTGAATATCATCAACCCGAACGTTGCCGGTCAGCCTGATATATTCATCCCCTTGGTTGAGCTTGAGCCATTTCTCCCCCCTGACCCGCAATACTCCATTTGGTAAAACGTCATAGACTGTAACGGTAATCGAGCCTGACAAACTGTTTCCCTGACTAGATGCCGCCGATCCATCGAAGTCCCGGTTGCCCTCCAATGATGCACTGAAATCATCGTAGGTTTTGTTGCCCAGTGTCGGCGCGGAAATCACCACCCCTGTATCCTTGCCCAACTGCGTCGAGGCGCTTTTATCGGATTCCGTTTTCTCATCAAGTACCACGGTAAGGATGTCGCCTATACGGTAGGCTCTGCGATCCTGAAACAGGGTCATAGCAGTTGTACCGGTATAGAGGCTACCCTTGCTAACCCGATTAACTCTGTAATTGAGTTCCGGAGGAGCAAAATCGGCATCATCTGGTGAAGGCGGAATAAATTCATCTTTACGTCCCGCGCACCCGGCAAGAAATACCAATAGAGTTATGATGAGAAACCAGCCGTTTGATGACTGACTTTTTTGAGAAATAAGTAAACGGGTTGACATAGCATCGTCCTTACAGTGGCAACAAAGCCGAACCTGACTCACGACTGCTGCGCAATATATTGCAACATTTCATCGGCGGCACTGACCATTTTGGCACTCATTTCATATGCCCTCTGGGTCGAAATCATCTCAACCATCTCCTCTACCACCTGAACATTCGAACCCTCAAGGGCGCCTTGTTTCAGCTGGCCAGATCCTTCGGTCCCCGCAACCAATTCGACCGCTTCCCCGGAACCCTCTGTTTCAGCAAATAAGTTGCCTCCCTGAGCCGATAGTCCTGCGGGGTTCATAAATTTAACTATGGTAATTTGGCCTAATTCTTCCTGGTTAACCTGTGAAGGTATCGTGGCAGTTACAGTACCATCGGCCGTAATATTCACTAACGTGGCTTCAGCAGGAATAACAATTTCCGGTATTAGTGGATAGCCCTGGGTATTGACCAACTGCCCCTCTGCATTAGTTTGGAACTGGCCGTTTCGGGTATAGAGCAGCTCTCCGTCAGCATTTTCAATTTGAAAGAAGCCGTCCCCCAAAATAGCAATATCAAACTGCTGGTTGGTATTTTGGATACTGCCCTGAGTAAAGACTTTCTCGGTACCTACAACTCGAACCCCATTACCCAGTTGTACCCCGGTTGGGTGATCATTGAGCTCGGTCGTCTCAGTCCCTGCCTGTTTTTCGACACTGTAAAACAGATCTTCAAAAACGACCCGGTCACGCTTAAAGCCAACAGTATTGATATTGGCCAGGTTATTAGAAATCGCTGCCATTTTTGCATCTTGTGCAGCCATCCCTGTTTTAGAAATCCATAACGCGCTATGCATATTTTTTATCCTTAAGCTTTAAGAAGCTTATTACCGATTTGAGCTATTTCATCGGCTGATGCCATCACTTCTATTTGCATTTCATACTGCCGAGTCAGTGACATAATGCTGATAAGTTCTTCGAGGCTGGACACATTACTCGATTCCAAATATCCAGAACGAACCTGTACTGTGAAGTCTTCCACGAGATTCTGTTCGTTTTTAGCCACGAAATGCCCACTGGCATGCATTGTCATATTGTCGGTATCGGGTTTAACCAACTTCAAAAAACCAACATCTAACGAGGCCTCACCGCCAATCGGGGTCACCGAGACCAACCCATTGGCCCCGACCGACACAAATTCAAATTCAGGCAGAACCACCGGACCATCAGTGGCCATCACCCGGCGTTCCCCCAGATATAGCTGACCATTGCCATCAAGGCGGAAGTTTCCTGCCCGGGTGTAAAGCTCGCCGGGCTCTCCTTCTTTGCCTTCCAGCGTAAAGAACCCTTCACCATTGATGGCGACATCCAGCGGCCTTTCCGTACGTATATCTTCACCTTGAGTAAAATTATTGATGGCCGAATTGGTTCTCGATGTCACAGAGGTTAAAAAGCCGGAACCTTTCAACCGCATAGGGGTTGAGTGCTCCATCAGCGCTTTAAAGCCTACGGTATCGGCATGGGATAGGTTGTTGGCACGAACATGTTGTGCCAACATTGTGCGCTCAGCCCCTTTGGCTGCACTAAAGAGAATCGGGTTCATTGATTTACACCACGTTAAATAGTGCTTGGGTCAACTGATCAGATGTAGATATCGACTTGGTGTTTGCCTGATAGTTACGCTGTGCGGTCATCAAGGCAACTAGCTCGGAGGTGAGGTCAACGTTCGATCCTTCCAGCGCACCCGAGGTCAAATCTCCAAACACCCCACTACCTGCCGTTCCCAACACTGGCGCACCAGAGCTAAAACTTTGCAACCAAGCGGTATCACTGGTCTTGATAAGGTTCTGTGGAGAGGAGAAGTTAGCCAGCACCACCTGCCCCTGTAGTTGGGATTGGCCATTGGTATATGTCGCAAAGATCCGGCCATCATTTTCCATTCGGACACTGGAGTAATCACCGGAGGTATAACCGTTAGGGCTATTTTTCGACACCGCAAAGTCACTGCCGTATTGCGTCACTGCCGATAGGTCAAGTTCAATGGCAAGATCATTGGCTGTCGGCGCCAATGTGACGGGAATATTATACTTGCCATCAACATTGAGGCTGCTAGCTGCGGCTGTTGTATCCAAAGTCCCATTGCTACCAAACACAATGGTGTTAAAATCACTCGCATCAGCGGTTCCACTACCATCGATATCAGCCTGAGCCCCGTCTACATACACATAAATATTCCATTCATTGGTATTGGCACTTTTTACAAAATATTGGCTCACTGTATGAGTATTTCCCAAGGAGTCATAAACGGGGGTGGTATATGAGTGGTTGTAGCTTTCGGAATCGGCAGGATCAAAAATAGCGTTATTGGGTAGGTTTTCCCGGGCATCTAGGTTGGCAACAAATTCGATATCAGTTGTCTCCTTGGCCTGAAGGGAGGCAGTGCTGACCTCTATCGTTCCTACAGTGCCTGGCAGTAAGTTATTATTCGGATCAACCTGATACCCCTGCAAAGCTGCACCATTGCTGGCGCTGATAACCCCATCAGCATTCATATTGAAAATACCGGAGCGGGTGTAGAGGGTTTGGCCTTTGCTATCTTCTAATACAAAAAAACCACTACCGCTCAGCGCAATATCTAGAGCCCTCCCGGTTCCGGTGACAGTGCCACTTTTTTCAAAGTTCTGTGAAACCCCCACCACTTCCACCCCGCCAGCTTCTCTGCCGCTGTAGACAGAAGCAAACTCCGTCCTAGACTCTTTGAATCCAGTGGTGGAAACATTAGCAATATTGTTTGAAATAGTGTTGAGTTCTGAGTTCGAGGCGTTTAGCCCACTCAATGCAATACTAAAACTCATTTTTCATCCTCTTTTATCTAAAGAGGCTATCTCCGAAGAACTTTTCTTCATCGAAGAACGGCAGCCATCATCCTGCTATCAAAAAATGATCCCGTTGTGACTCTATTGATTCGACGCTATTTCTCTGAAAAGGCAGCGATATCATAGAAATCAACCATGCCCACGCCTGTTACCTCTAATTGGCTCGAGCCGCCAATAAGTGGTGTAATCACCTCCTCGACTCGGCCGTGTTGATAAATGGCGGGTTGGTAATCTTGCCCTTGGTCCAGCTTCACTCGCATTTGATATTTACCTTTGAGGCCCAATGCCTGAGCATCAATCTGGAAATCTATCCGCCCTGCATTGCTTGGCCCGATGAGAATCGTTTTAACATTCCCCACCCCATCAACTAACTCAATTTCCACTGTGTTCGAAGGGGCAGAAAGCTCGATATAGCCACTGTGCTCACTTGATGCTGTTGCCATCAAGGTATCACTTTTCACCGTAACTTCTTTATCCACCAAGGCTGAAGTACTGAGCACCTGCAAGTCTTGAAGCATTGCTGTATTGGACTGCATAAGCTGGACTAAATTTTCAGTGCTATCGACCTGGGAGAACTGGGCTAGCTGAGCCACATACTCTGTACCATCCGTCGGGTTCAGAGGGTCTTGATTCTCAATTTGAGCCACCATCAACGTGATAAATTCATTCTTGAGTGCACCAGCATCGTTTGGATTCTCTTTTGGCGCTAGCGTTGATGCCGATTCAATGGTATTGATTTGCGCAGCACCTGAAATCGTCGTCATGGTCTTGTCCTTCGCATTAACTACGCCACAACCCCATCAGGGATTGCTGCATGGATTTCACATTACCCAACACTTCAACATTGGCCTCGAAGCTGCGGGTGGCAGAGATCATATCGGCCATCTCGTTAACCACATTGATCCCGGAGTAATACACATACCCTTCTTCGTTAGCCAATGGGTTCTTCGGCTCATAACGCCCTTCCATCATCGACGCCACCTCCACAACATCCGCAATACGAATTGGCACCAAGCCTTGCTCTCTTGTCTGAAGTGCATTGAACTGGTTATAAACCGCTGAAAATATCGGCTTTAAAGGCTTGTAAACTTCCTCTGGGTCACCCGAAACAGAATCAGCATTTGCTAGGTTACTGGAAATAGTGTTAAGCCTAATCGTTTGGGCTGTCATTGCCGAACCGGCTGTTTCAAAAATGCCGTAGAAAGACATATTTATCCTCCCTGTTCCCTATTGGCCTTTGATTGCGGTTTTGAGGCCGTTGAGTTTAGACTGCAAGAATGCAAGGCTCTGATGATAGTCCATAACATTTTGAGCAAACCTCGCTTGCTCTGTTTCGAGTTCAACTGTATTACCATCTCGGGAGCGCTGCATGGGAATACGATATTTCAACGACGTGCTGATTTGCCAATCACTTCCGTTGCCCAGTCCACCCATCACGGCATCAAACTGGATATCCATCGACTTATAATTTGGCGTGTCCACATTGGCAATATTCGAGCTCAATACTGCCGTTCTTTCCAGCCTGTATGACAGCATTTCTGGGTGGACCCCAAGAGCATTATCTAAGTTAATCATACCTAGCCTCATATCCTGCTCGACACGTAAAGCATAGTTAGGAGCAAATTAATTAATAAATAACCATGCGGGAATTAATAAAAAACAGAAGCAACATCCAACTATTATTTTTATTTTTTGCATTAATAACACTTTAATCTATAGTTAGAAAAAATCAACGTGTCAAACAATGAAACCTTTCCCAAAAGCCTTTTAAAGGAATTGACATGAAACGTTCATCATTAACTGAACTTGGCAATCCAAGTATAAAAATGCGGAAGTTCCTACTGAAGCACACCAATCACTTCATCAACGAAATCATAAGCTTACTTAAATTCAACTTTTCAGAAAGAAAAGTTGACGTCTTATTATCGGAAATTAGCGATATACCTCAAGACCATATCAAAACAGTATTAAACATAGAGAGCCTTGGTAATATATTCTTTTTCATAAGCCCTCAAGGCATTGATCTTTTATTACACCGTCATTTAAACACCACACCGTCAAATAATACATTTAATACTAACAGTAACGACATTAAATTGACACAGACTCATCACCGCCTTTTCCAAAAATTGGCAATGACCGTGACGAATATTATGACTGCTGATGCAAAGCATTTCGCCGTTGAAAATGCAGAAACGCCACCATCAGATATAGGCATTTCAATGGTATTCAAGTTGGATGAACAGGAAATTAAAGTCGCTTTCATGATTGATGAAAATTATGTCAAGAAACTGAGGGAGATGATGGAAACAAATGAAACATTTGATAAGGATGAAATACTGGACACACTGCGCCACCAACCAGTGGAACTAGGCTGTGTCATGCTCTATGGCCAATGCACCATGTTAGAGTTGGCCCAGTTAAAGCCGGGAGATATTTTATCCATGACAATGTGCAAAAACCTCACTGTCAAAGTGAATGGTCACCCGACCTTTTTCGGAAAATTACAATCCATAGACTCACAACTGGGGATCGAAATCAATGGCTGATGACAAGAAGGGTCAAAATGTTGACGACCCACTAAATCACTTTAGCAGTCACGATGAACTACCCGAACTCGACGATTTCGATTTGGGTAGCCTTTCTGATAATGAGGGCACGCCGGGCGAAGGCGCTATCGACAATGTTGGTTTGCTTAAAAGCATACCGGTCGATATCACTGTTGAGGTCGCGCGAAAAACCCTAATTCTGGATGAGTTGATCAACCTCAGCCCCGGCAGTGTGGTCATGTTAGAGAAATATGAAGGCGATCCAGTCGATATTAAAATCAATGGCACCGCTTTTGGTACCGGGGAGATCGTTTCCAATAACGGTCAATACGGTGTAAGACTGTTGAGTATTATCAAAAAGCACCGCAATTAACCAGAGACAGGCTAGCACACGGATGAACTATCACCACAGCTTATTTCTAGCCGTCGTTTTGTTGCTGCTAGGGAGCTTTCCCGCTAATGCCGAAGGGCTGACGATCCTAACGGAGTCTTCGACTGCCGATGGTAATGAGTACAGCGTGAAGCTGCAGATTTTGATATTGATGACCATGCTGAGCTTTGTCCCAGCATTTTTCATCTCCTGTACCTGTTTTACCCGTATTATCATCGTGCTTGCTATTTTGCGCCAAGCATTAGGGCTTCAACAAACGCCCCCCAATCAGGTATTGGTTGGTATTGCTCTTATTTTCACTTTACTGATCATGCGTCCGGTATGGACAGAGGTATATAACACCGCCTACATCCCCTACTCCAATGACGAAGCAACCTTGATGGAAGCCCTATCAACAGCTGAGGGGCCTCTCAAGCAATACATGTATGATCAAACCCAACGTGAAACGTTAGAGCAAGTGACCAAGATTGCGGGCGAAAAACATGTTGCGGATATGGCTGATATTCCTTTTCTCATCCTGCTACCAGCATATTTGCTCAGTGAGCTCAAAGCGGCCTTTCAAATTGGTTTCATGCTCTTTCTTCCTTTTCTAGTCATAGATCTCGTTATTGCTTCAGTACTCATGTCTATGGGGATGATGATGTTGTCTCCCCTGATCGTATCACTGCCATTTAAATTACTGGTATTTGTCGTCGTTGATGGCTGGGGACTCTTAATGGGTAGCCTTGCCAGTACTTTCTGGATAAACCCATGAGCCCAGAAGAAGCGGTTACGATCATCAGTCAGGCCATTTGGGTGATTATCCTGATGGTTTCGGTCTTAATTATCCCGAGCTTAGTGGTCGGCTTAATTGTGGCAATCTTCCAGGCAGTCACTCAAATTAATGAACAAACACTGAGCTTTCTACCACGCCTATTGGTTACCTTACTGACTGTGATTCTCGCCAGTCACTGGCTGCTGCAAGAGATCACTGATCTCTTTATGTATGTGTTCAATGCCATCACAACGGATATTGGGTAGGCAGATGGAACTTAGCTTTAGCCAATTTACCCAGTGGCTCGGGTTTCTCTGGTGGCCGTTTGTGCGAATAGCAGGGTTATTCTTGATTACGCCTTTTTTTGGTGATAACGCTATCCCAGTTAGGACCAAGTTGGTCTTCGCTTTCTTTCTGGCTATTTTACTTGCACCGTTAATCAAGGATACCCCGCCTCTCAATCCATTTTCTTTCGATACCGTACTTTTCACCAGTTACCAATTTTTGTTTGGGTTTATCTTAGGTTTAGCAGTGATGATGTTTTTTACTGTTTTCTCGATTGCAGGCCAAGCTATTTCTATGCAAATGGGATTGGCCATGGCCGTTATGAACGATCCCGCAAACGGGATAAACATTGCCATTATCGGCCGGGTAATGTTTATCACTTCCATGTTGCTATTTTTGTCATTGGATGCCCATTTAGTGATCTTATTGATATTCAAAGACAGCTTCCATTACTGGCCGCTCGATAGTGTGTTTCCGTTTAACAGTATCGAATACACAATCAAGATGGTGTCATGGATGTTTGCCAACGGTCTGCTCATCGCCATACCTGCGATTATTGTCATGTTGCTAAGCAACATTACCTTTGGCCTGATGAACAAAGCAGCACCTGCACTTAATGTGTTCGCATTGGGTTTTCCTATGACCATGCTGCTGGGACTGTTCGCCCTAATGGCATCAGTAACAGGAATTGGTGACCACTATTTTGACTTAGTGGTAGAACTTAATGATCACCTATATTACTTGTTGAGAATACCCAATGGCTGACAACCAAGATGCCAGCGACAAAAGTGAACTTCCTAGCCAGCACAAACTCGCCAAGGCGCGACGTGAAGGTCAAATTCCTCGAGCCAAAGAGTTCGTTTCTTCTATCACCCTGATTTGTGTGGTTACCTATTATCTACTCAATATTGAATCGTTCAAAGAGACATTCATTGAGCTTTTTCTCTCTTGCTTTCAATTTAACGGCCACACCCTCAGTCATACATACTCAGCTGTTGAGTTACTGCAGGTGTCGCTGTTTACCATGGTAAAACTGTTCTTTCCTCTGTTAATTTACCAATTTATTGCCGCTGTGATAGGTTCCAATTTACTCGGTGGTTGGGTATTCAATCCTTCACTACTGGCGCCAAAAATTGAAAAAATAAGCCCAATCAAAGGATTGAAACGGATATTTTCGTTACAGTCGGTGACAGAGCTGATAAAGAATACCATTAAGGTGATCCTGTTCTTTGCTCTACTCTACTGGGTAATATCCACCCATACCGAAATCATTACCAACCTTGTTCGCTCTTCGTTCAATACCACGATTATGACTATTGCGACGATAACAATAGAATTTATTGGTTATTTGCTCATGATAGTACTGCTGTTTGGACTGCTGGATTTCCCATACCAAAGATATGAATTCACAAAGCAAATGAAAATGACAAAACAGGAGGTCAAAGACGAACACAAAGAGCAAGAAGGCCGACCCGAAGTCAAGGCTCGGATTAGGCAGATCCAAACTCAAAATGCCAAAAGAAATGCCAATGAGCGAGTACCTAAAGCCAATGTAATTTTAACTAACCCGACCCATTATTCAGTGGCCTTAGTCTATGACACACAACAAGCCGAAGCCCCATTCGTTGTTGCCAAAGGACAAGATGAGGTTGCTCACTTTATCAAGGAGCTTGCCCTTAAACACAAGGTTGAGGTTATCGAGTCCCCGGAGTTAACCCGAGCTATCTATAGCACCACGCAAATCGATCAGATGATCCCAAATCAACTCTTTATCGCCGTTGCCCATATCCTGACTTATGTTAACCAGCTAAAACAGTGGCGTAAGGGCAAAATGGCTAAGCCACAACATTTGCCCCAATTTGATATCCCTAAAGCATGGTCTGATATTCATTGAGCTATTCATTTGGGAATGTAAAATCGCGACTCATCTTGACAAGTGAATGAGAAACTATCTCTGTGCTCCCTGAATGTATTAAAACCCTTTCCATTGCAATAAGCTCCGTCCATATCCGGAATATAAGCAAGTGTGTCTTCTGAACGTAATAAGAAGTAGCGGTTCTCGGGACAAATAACACGTAACTTACCATCGTCACCACGGGAGTATGATTCGACCTGGTTCATAGTTCCACAAAGATCGAAGCTTGCATTACTAAACTCTTCTATATGTTGTTCAAAACTGCTTGTACAACCCGATACTAACAAGATAGCTGTTAAATATTTGAGGTTACACATAATTTATCACCTTTTACTATAGTGGTGGATAATTTAAATGACATAATGTAAATTAATTTCACCTGATCAATATAGTATTTTATTGTTTAATTGTGCCTGTCTTATCCATGAGAAAAAATAGCACTAAAATAATAAAACCATAAATAACAACACTTAAGAAGGAAAATAGAAACCATAATTATTGACTAAATAAATTTTACATTAGACAATTATGTTTCATATATTTTTACGAAAATAGAGCAAGTGATTGATTAAAGTGAAATTAAAGGTGGCAATGGGGATAAATCAATAAACGCTTTTTTATTACTCGAGCTAGTCGAAAAGAGCCATAAAGAATGCTTACTTTCATCACTTAATTTCGATATATCAATAAGATAAGACAAAGCATGAAATCTGTAGACATAATCAATAGTTTCCTTGGGTAAGCGAAGATCTGAAAACGCCCTACTACCTGACTTTTTAATTGCTCTAGATACCCTTCCTTCTCCTGCGTTATAAGCAGCAAGCGTTAAGTTAATGTCTTTATCAAAATACAGATAGAGAAATGTCAGGTATTCAATCGCTGCCTCGGTACTAGGAATAATCTCAAACCTCTGATCCCGGTTAGAATTGACAATTAAACCAAATCGTTTTGCTGTCGCAGGCATCAACTGCCAAAGCCCTGCAGCTTTAGCCGGTGAAACCGCTTGAGGGTTAAACGAAGATTCAAGCATTGGAACCAGTACTAAGCTGGATGGTAATGATCGCTGCTTCAGCATCAACGTTATTTTGTTCACGACGGGCTTGAACTCTTCAAACTTACGCAAAATAGGTTGTTTGTATGGTGATATAACCTTCAAGTGAGCTTGAATTGGCTGATATGGAGGACGGTTCTGTGCCAAGCATTGGCTAAGATTAAATATATAAGCAAACAAAAATAGTAAGATAGCTGTCACGATCTTCATTTACTACACTTTCCTATAATCAATACTGTCGATTCAATATCTGGATATACCGCCACTTATCTAAAGGCCTCGAGTATATTCCATTGACCCAGATACCAATATTGTTTACAACTAATAAACAATCCAGCACAGGAAATTAAAAAAATAACTTTTGTGATATTGTCCTCAAATTTGTCAGAAATAAGAGAAACATAATGATTTATCTTATTCATTCATATTTATTATAATGACGTCTTATCAAAGTTAAGTAACTAATTCATATAGTACTTTTTGGTAGCAACAAATATATCAAAAGTAAAGTATTCCCTGAGCTCACTCAATCTGGGTTACTCAACAAAAACTCTTAATCCCGTTTCCACCTGACTAGCATCCTCTGATTAATCAATTTACCAGCAAGAAGGGTATGACCGCAGGCTGTCCCTCTCGACCAATAAAACATTCACCAACTGTATGGGTTTGTACGGATCACCTTTGAAAGCAATGAATACTTAAAAAATAATGCTACTATCAAAAAACATAATGAACAGTGTTTTATAGGCGCATTATAATGAAAAAAATGGGACTAATTGCATGCGGTTTAAGCGCATTGCTACTGGCGGGTTGTGCAACGCCTTATGATACCGACCGTGACTCTTTCTGGTCTTTCGGTAAAGGCTTTGAAGTCACTCCACTTGCACAAGATACTTGGCAAATCAGCTTCATCGGCAACGAAAGTACCGATCGTACCCTTGCCAGAAACTACCTGCTTCACAAAGCGGCAGAGCTTGCTCAAGGTGCTGGTTATCCATACTTTGCCCTGCGTGGCGAGCAAAACTTCCGTGACCAAACCGGCAGCTCATCAGGTATTGGCTATTCAAGTAATGATTTCTTATATGGCATTGGCAGCACAATCTCAGAAACCACAGTAATGGTGGAAGTAATAGGTATGAATGAGAAGCCAGTTGATAGCAACCTTGCCGTTTACGAATCTGACTTTATTCTGAAAAATGTCGATGTGAGTTCGTAAGTTTCCACATAGCATCTAGATCATTGCCGGTTCGAAAACCGGCAATGATCAATAAAAAGAATGGCACCATTTTCCACCAAATGAGAATGCTCCAGGTAAAGCTAAACACCTATTATGTGCAAGAGGGTAAAATACCGCTTATAACAAATATAAAATTAAAGTAAAACGGATATAAATTATTCCAAACCCAAAATAATTATCCCCTCACCATATACCTATCAGCCGAGTAGAACCGCGATCCGTACGTTTTCAAAATAAATCAGTAGTGAATTATTCCTACTTACCCCTCTATTTGGAATAATTCAACTTGTGATTTTTATCGCAACAAAATAAGTTCCCCCCCGATAGCATTCCTTCAAACCGCGCACTTTACACTCTGTAATAAAAATCAATAACTGCGCTAAAAAATCAATTTTTTCATAACGTTAAACAACCAATTTGACATTGGTAAATGAGTAGAAGGAAAAATAATGAACCGGGGTCTGAAACTCTCTTTATTAACATTGAGCTGTCTAGCTGCGCTTAGCGGATGTAATGATTCATCGAATTCACAATCGATAAGTGATAAAGCGCGTGAGATTACTGAGCAGATGACTCTTGAAGAAAAGGTCGCCCAGAAAATCATTATGTCTTTTCGTTATTGGTGTGATGATAATGATCCTGAATGTGTCGATGGCCTGACCGAAATGAATGAGAGCGTCCGCCATGTCATTGGGGAAAATAAAGTCGGTGGCGTTATCTTATTTAGCAGCAACCTTGTTGATATTAATCAAACAGCCGAATTGATATGGAACATGCAGGATGCGGTTGCCGATGATCAAGAGGTCGGCTTGTTTGTTACCATAGACCAAGAAGGCGGTAACGTGGTTCGCCTGCCACGTGACCAGGCGACTAATCTACCCGGTAATATGGCACTTGGCTCGGCCTATCTAAACAGCAATGATCCACAGCTTGCCTATGATGCTGGAAAAGTCCTCGGCAGTGAAATCAACGCCGTTGGCTTCAATGTCAATTTCGCCCCCGTTGTCGATGTACAGTCCAACCCTCTTAACCCAGTGATCAATGTCCGTTCGTATGGCGAAGATCCTGAGCTCGTTGGCATCCTTGGCGGCCAAACAGCACAAGGGATGGCGTCTGAAAATGTCATCGGGGCCTTCAAACATTTCCCTGGCCATGGCGACACAGAAAGTGATTCCCATTACGGCCTTCCTATCGTGAACAAAACAAAAGAAGAGGCCTATGCCATCGACTTGGCTCCTTACCAAACGGCCATAGAACAAGACATTGCCCCTGATATGATCATGACAGCACATATCCAATATCCTGCACTGGATGATTCGATGATCACCAGTAGCAAAACAGGCGAAGAGATGATGGTTCCGGCCACCCTTTCCTATAAGATTCAGACCGAGTTGCTAAGGGAAGAACTGAACTATCAGGGGCTAACCATCACGGATGCGCTAGATATGCAAGGCATCGCTGATTACTTTGAAGAAGCCGACGCCGTCATCAAGACCTTCCAGGCCGGTGTCGATATCGCACTGATGCCGACTTTATTCCGTACCGCCGGCGACGAAGGCAAACTGGGTAACTTAATCGACGATATTGTTGAGGCCATTCATCAAGGGGAAATCTCGGAAGATCAAATCGACCGCTCGGTTGAGCGGATCATTGCGACTAAACTAAAACGCGACCTACTCAATACCGGCGGCGAACAAGACCTTGCCGAGATTCAGGAAAATGCCAGGAACGTAATCGGTAATGAGCAGCACCAAGCCATCGAAAAAGAAATTACCGATCAGGCAATGACCCTCATTGCCAATGACCAAAACAGATTGCCATTAGGCACTGATACCATCGGCAAAGTACACATCATCATGCCCGACTACGGCGAAGGCAATAAATCAGAAGCCCTCGAAACGGCGCTGCAAGCTCAAGGCGTTGCAGATGTATCAGGCGTTTTGATCGCCAATACCGATGAAGAGACTGAAAAAACGAATATTGATAACGCCGATACCATCATTATCGGCACTGCCGCTACCGAACCTTCACCTGTTGAAGATAATGGCGACACCCTAAGCCACATCAATAAGCGAAGTGCCTCCAGCATTAATGGCTCGTTGGTATTTAACGTCGATGAGCCAATCATCCAAGCAATGACTTATGAAGAAGAAATTGACGATAACCAATTTGCCTTCAACATGATGGCGCACGCTTACAACACTGGTAAAAATGTTATCCACCTTACCCTGAGGGCCCCATACGATACCGTTAACTTTGAGCAGGTATCGCACAGCACTATTGCCACCTACAACTACTACGGTACGGATGAAAAAGGGGTTGATCTCGGTGCTAATGTAATGGATTCGGTAGCCAGTATTATCCTTGGTAACCTAAACCCTTCAGGTAAATTACCCGTCAACATCTTCGAACAAAATGATGACGGCTCAATGGGTGAATTGAAATACCCCATTGGCCACGGCCTCAGCTACTAACCTTCATTGCCCTTGCCACTGACACTGGCGGGGGCATTTTTTATCAGCGACAAAGCACCAGAATAACTATTGATA